>NZ_ABOX02000022.1 GCF_000172555.1 Pedosphaera parvula Ellin514 | reverse complement strand
AGTTTCCTCGAATTGAATCGCACTCATTGGGCGGTGAAGGAGGGCGGCATTCCGAGGGAATTTCTTGCCAAGGTCGTACCATCTTATGACATTGTGCTTTCATTTGCTGGTGAAGATCGGCCATACGTTGAAAAAGTAGCACGATTTCTTCGTTCAAAAGGCGTGAAGGTTTTCTATGACAAATTTGAGGAGGCTCATCTATGGGGCCGTGATCTGGCCGAGCACTTCGACATGATTTACGGCACGAGTGGGCGCTACTGTGTCATTTTCATTTCTAAAGACTATGTGAAGAAAATGTGGACGCGGCATGAGCGACAAACGGCCTTGGCAAGAGCATTGAAAGAGCAAAGCGAATATATTCTTCCAGCTCGATTTGATGATACACCAGTCGATGCCATTCGTTCCACATTGGCCTACATTTCACTCTCAAAACTGAAGCCGTCAGAATTTGCGCATCAAGTTTTAAAGAAGCTCGGACGCGACACCGCATAAAGGCAAGCAATTCAAATTCTACACTAAATCACCCAACATTACTAATTACACGTGTAGAAATCATCCTATAGGAGGAATCCCTCTTCACTCCATAACACCAAAACCCCGCCTCCAGTGGAACAATTCAGCTCGATCAGTTAATTAAATCGCCTCATATTTCTCTTGCACTAAATAAAAATATAATCGGCGCACTTTCTCACCGAATCACTTTTTCCACTCGGGGCTGCCAATTGAATCCCTTCTGCAGACGATTCTCGACAAATTCTAAAAGGACTTCAAAATGAACAGCTGGGAATGTTCCCTAAAACGCTTGAATCCATATAAGACTTAAAATATGCGACCTTCCAGCTGATGAGAGATTACAACGGCTTCTCTAAATAGGCCCTCCCATGAATCGAGAAGATCCGCGGCATTTGGTCTCTTACTAACATCGAAAAGCAGCATGCTTTGTATGAGATATTGAATGCCGGCTTTCTGGGAACATTCAAAATTCGCAAGTGGATTAAGTTTTACTTCTTCAAACAAGTTCTTGACTGCTGGAATATGCGGATTTTGCCCCGTGAAAAGCTCAGCTAAAACCAAACCCAATTGAAACACATCGGATTTCACAGTAAGTTCTGCCCTTCCTTTACAGTATTCTACCAAGTCAGGGGTCCGATAGAAACGGGCCATTCTAGGTCCAGTGCTGTCTAAAATAAAATCAACATCCGGATTGGCGACTGCGGCTTGGCCTACGCTGGCAACCACCGCTTGGCCTACGCTGGCAACCACCGCTTGGCCTACGCTGGCAA
The DNA here is from genome assembly GCF_000172555.1 of Pedosphaera parvula Ellin514. Taxonomy (NCBI): domain Bacteria; kingdom Pseudomonadati; phylum Verrucomicrobiota; class Pedosphaerae; order Pedosphaerales; family Pedosphaeraceae; genus Pedosphaera; species Pedosphaera parvula. The sequence continues at coordinate 106,139 of NZ_ABOX02000022.1, read as the reverse complement.
CCACCGCTTGGCCTACACTGGCAACCACCGCTTGGCCTACGCTGGCAACCACCGCTTGGCCTACACTGGCAACCGGTTCACCTATTACGAGACCAGCGGATGAAGGTTCTAAAAGCTTTAACAGACCGAAATCCCCAAGTATGCACGCCTTTCCTCGGACGAAAATATTATATGGTTTAATGTCTCGATGAACTACTTTAGGATTGCGTTCAGCTAGATATGCTAGGGCAGAAAGGAGCTGGAGAGAAAAAGCAAGCTTTTCAATCATACTTAAGCCGCTCAGCATTGCTTGGTGAAGTGTCTTTGGCAGAAAATCCGCTATTACAAAAGGAAAAATTAGGCGGGACGCGCCTGCCGAAACAGCATATTCTCCGTCATCGTAAACCCTCATTATTGAAGGGTGATCGCATTTCTTTAAAAAATCTACTTCCACCTTAAATCGTCCTAACCTCACAGGATCGGTAACTTTCGAGAAAAGTTTGAGAGCAAAGAGAACTCCCCGGTGCTGCCCCGCCATAGCTTCAACGAGATACACACTCGAATTTCCTCCCCTACCCAGCGGTTGAAGCACCCGGTAGTAAACTCCAGAATTGGAATGAATCCGCTGAAATACTTCTAAGTCGGGAGAAGGGTTCATATCGTAGGCGAAATCTGCCCATACAAAAGATTTCCGAACTTCCATGTATCAACAGCCAAGTCCGCCAGATATTCAGCCCGGTGCCGAACGGAAGGAGGTCCGTTCTTGCAGTAAAATTCTACATTCCTCGTTAGTTCTAACTCCGATCTTGAGCATACTTTTAATTTGGCATCAAAGTTTTCGAAAAGAAGTGAATCCTGATATGTATCTTCGAGCAAAACCACATTGCCGAGGCTATGTGATGTTTTTTCAGAATCTTCAGTGTCATCCACCACATCAAAAATATGGATTGGAGACACAACTCCTTTGAGCTCTCTTACTCTTTCAAGATTTTCGCCTGGTGCAAAAACTCCCCTCTCGGTCAATTCTAGTTCGAGTAAGAAGTAAATTAAACGAGAAGCCTTGTATTCTAAATGCTGACAGAAATCTCTGTGAAAAGTTTCGTCATCGGTGAGCAGCTTGGTTAATGAACTTAAGCTGTCGAACGAGTTTTTAATTTGTCCCAAATGTATTTGCCTGGCGAGCCATCCAAATTGCTTTTCAAGTACTCCAGTACGTCCTTTACCGATTACTTGGTAACGCACGATAACGACCGTCAACGCCCACAAAAAGCTAGCAATTTCCTTTTTATCGAAGCGATTCATTGCGGCTAGAATTAGAGGCCTGACCTGTCGGCTGCCGAGTAGACTTAAATCTGCAATAAGTCTTCTACAATCTTTGCCATATTGAGACCATAACTCGTGCTCAGGATCTTCGATAGCTGAGCATTTTTCGGATGCGTCCGCCAGATCAACTACTAGTTGGCGTGCTCCAGGTTCGTTTTCATATTCTCGCCGGAGTCGGTTAAATAATTCGAGTTTTTGAATAATTCCGAAGCGAGAAGTCCAAAATACCTTCAAAAAATCATCTGCGTCTTTTCCCTCAATATTTTGCGTCATAACAGACCACTTTGAGCGAAATAATTCGATGTTTTGGACTCCAGCCTTACTAAAAATATAATTTTTTACTAAGTCCAATGCGGAAAGATCTGCTCCTCTATCATTTAATGCTTCGAACAGGATATAGGCGTTTGCTTCCGAGGAGACATCCAGGCACACTACTTTTACACGCGTTTCTAAATACGATGAAAGACGAAATAAGCGCGTTGCTTGTTCCTCTTTACTATTTGCATTGCAACTTGCAAATCTTGCAATCCATTCACGGCAAAAACTGGAGGCTTCTAGAAGGTCGTGATTTGAAGAACGCTTTGGCCATGTTTTAAGCTCCTTTTGAATTTCGCTATTAGACACTGGTTTGATAACAAATTCTTCAAAAATCTGACGATTCTCTGAATTCAGACGCAGTCGAGGAGTATACTTGCCCCCCAACTGACGAACACCCATGAATTCTGACTCAATCTGGTCTGCATCCTCCTTAAACTCGCGCGCCAATAACCACTCCCGAATCGCCGCATAAATCATTGTAGTGGTAGCTAATCTTTGTTGCCCATCCAACACCTGCCAAACGTTATCCAAAGGCCCCATCAGCACTACAAGACCAATAAAATACTCCTCCTCAGATCTCTCAACAGCTTGTTGAACATCTTCAAGGTAGCGTTCAACCTCTTCTGTAGTCCAAGCAAAATTCCTTTGGTGTTCTGGAACGCAAAAGAGTTTCCTTTGGGTTATTAACGCTCCAATTCCATAAGTGTTTGCTTCTAATCGTGATTTAAGCATGGATCGCACCTCTGCTGTTTAATTTTGGAAGTATCAATATCAGTAATAAGTGGAATATCCAAGGGCAAATTAATGAAAGAATAAACTGGTACCCAATGCCGCGGTCATCACCAATCATTACGATTCGCTGGCCCGCCGGGACTTCACCGCCCTGGCCAATCAGTGGGGCCACGTGCTCGATGGTTACTCTTACATACCTGATCCCTTGGGTCTGCGCACCAATCTCATGCGTGAACGGGTCGGTCTTAATTAATTACACTAGTTAAGCGTATTGCTGCGCCTCTCTTGGCCAGGTGATCTCCGGCAAAAAATACTGGAACGATGGCAGGCCAGCAGTTCGAATACGGCTTCGATGAAATCAGCAACCGCACCAGCACCCAAGCCGGTCGCGATTACCATGGACAAAACCTCCGCTCCGCCACCTACGATGCCAACGACCTCAACCAATACACCAATCGCACAGTCCCCGGATACATCGATATCATCAACGTCGCCAATAACAACGCGCCAACACACACCTGCCCATTCTCCATCTAGACAGAACTGAAAATCCTCGTACCGTTAAGCAAGGGAGGGTATGAACCGGAGTGATGGGTTACACTTCCGAGCACTATGGCTTGGAAAACGGTAACAATTGAAGAAGTTTGCATTCAACCAGGCGCCTTGGTTGATAACCAGAAAGTGCCTGCGCGGAACGCCCATGCAGGCACCTAGGCAACTTAATTAATTGGCTTGAACCTGGATTTGAGCAAATTGGTCAGGATGGCTGAGGGCTGTCTCCACACTTGGAAATGACTGCCGGGCCACCCTGGTTCGTGTTGCACGCTCTCTAAGTCCGGGATAAGAGCTATCGACGCGTGCCAAGGTCTGTTGGAGCCTTTCTTTAAGTTGTTCCTGACTCTGCAACCGGCTCATCAACTCTGCCATCAACTGTGCATTTTCGGTTCCCATAGGTTCTTCTTTTTGTGAGGAGGCGGTTTCAACAACCCACCATTCTCATTACCTTATTCATATCTGACTTATTTCGACGGTCTGCCTGCTAAACGCCCCAACCACAAAGATGAGTTAACATAGGACGATGTTACCCGTACCTCCATGGGGAGAAATGCACCGCGCCACGTATGGTTAAACCCCAATTTGCAAAATGTGATTCTTCACTCTGAAACATGAACGCGGACAATTGATACCGGTCTTCGGAGGCTTGGAAGACATTGCCTATCAACTGCAAATTACCTTCGGAATCACTCCCTCCTCCGGGTTTTGAGAACAGTTAGAGCCTGTTTTAAAATTCTGGAGGGTGCTGTTTTCGCGCAAAAAGCTGTATGGCAAGGCGCGACGAAGGAGAATATCCCTGGTGGATCTTCGACTAAGGAGCAGCGCCGCCAGACGGCCTTTTGCGCGAAAACCCTCCGGGCGGCGGTGCTTTGGTCACGGCCTGCGTTAGCTCGGCCCTCACAGCCCGCTGCGGGGATGCTTGGTGCCCGTGCGGAAGCACCTCGCCGCCTTGGCCGCAGCCAAAATCCCCAACCGCACCACCCTCCATAATTTTAAAACAGGCTCTTAGCCGGGACGATTCAGTTGGATGGGAAGCGGTTGTGCAGCAGATTTTTGCACAAAGCGAGGCGTGAGTCGCGAGCATATCCAAATTGGATACGTAAGCGACGAACAACGAAGCCTTTGTGCAAAAAGATCAAGCAAACGCGACCACTCCAACTGAATCGTTCCGGCTTAGCGCGTAAAAGCCAACCATCTTCGCAATAGCTTTTTCACCGTCGGTGTTAGGCGGGTTCGATTATAAGCATCACCGCACTGCCGAATCGCTTCGGCTTGTGTGGGATAGGGATGGATTACGGAGGCCAGTCTGCCCAGCCCAATTTTTCCCGTCATGGCCACGCTGACTTCGCTGATCATTTCACCCGCATGCCGGGCCACAATGGTGGCACCTAAAATCTGGTCAGTGCCTCGTTTCACGTGAATTTTTACAAACCCTGTTTCCTCACCATCACAAATTGCGCGATCCACTTCGTCGAAACGCCGCAGGTAAGTATCCACCTCCATTCCGCGTTCCCTCGCTTCGCGTTCGTACAATCCAACGTGGGCAACCTCCGGGTCGGTGTACGTCACCCATGGCATGTTGAGAGCGCTCAGTTTCTTACGACCAAAAAACAACGCATTCTGAATCACGATCCGCGCTGCGAAATCGGCCGCATGTGTGAACTTCCATTGCATGCAGATGTCTCCGGCCGCATAGATTCGTGGATTGCTCGTTTGCAAATGATCATTCACCTCGATGCCGTGGCGCTGGTCGTAGCGCACCCCCACTGCCTCAAGGTTCAATCCCTCCACATTTGGCGCACGCCCGGTTCCCGCAAGAATTTCATCCACGGCGATTGAATCCGTCTGGCCGTCCGTTTCAAAATGAATCCATTTCTCGGCACCTTTTCGCTCCACTTTTTTTACATCAGCATTCAAAACCAGCCGCAACCCTTCTCGCACAAAGTTTTTTTGCACCACCCCTGCAGCATCGCTATCTTCGCGGTCCAGAATATGGCCGTGCTTGTGAAAGAGCACCACTTGTGAGCCCAATCGTTGAAAGGCCTGCGCCAACTCGCATCCGAGCGGTCCGCCGCCAATTACCGCCAATCTCTTAGGCCGCTCCGTCAGCGAAAAAACGGTCTCGTTCGTCAAATATCCAGCCTCTTTGAGGCCTTCAATTGGTGGCTGCACCGTGCGTGCTCCCGTTGCGATCACTGCCTTCTTGAACCGCAATTGTTTTCCAGCGACTTCAACGGTTTCAGTCCCGGAAAACCTGGCCTCGCCCAGGAACACATCGATGCCCATTTCCGCAAAGCGTTTCACAGAATCGTGCGGACTGATCTTTGCACGAACTGCACGCACGCGTTCCATCACCGCTGCAAAATCCACCTCCACACCCGGCGGAACACGAATACCAAACTGCAAAGCGTCCCGCGCATCGGCCGCTGCCCGCGATGACCGGATCATCGTCTTGGACGGCACGCAACCCACATTCAGGCAATCGCCACCGAGAAGATGCTTCTCAATCAGCGCCACCTTGGCTCCCAAGCCTGCCGCCCCGGCCGCAGTCACCAATCCTGCGGTCCCTGCCCCAATCACCACAAGGTTGTATCGCCCGGTTGGCGTTGGATTCACCCAATCGTCCGGATGCACCTGCGCGACCAGTTGCTGGTTATAGGCATCCCACGGCAGAATTTTTTCGGCACTCATCCAATTAATTATTTGCAATTTGTTCGTTCAGGGCATTGCGCGCAATCCTGGTGACAAAAATTGTCACCACCACTGTGGCGATTAAACCAATTCCATACAGAGCCCATTCGGCAGGCGTGCGGGTCCGCTCCCCCGCCAACCGGGCCAGGGAACCGATATAGACATACATCACCGTTCCGGGCATCATCCCAATCCACGATGCGAGCACATAATCGCGCAGTGAAATCCTTGTCAGACCGAAAACATAGTTCAAAAGGGTGAAGGGAAAAATGGGTGATAGCCGGGTCAACAGCACAATTTTCCAGCCTTGCGCGGCCACGGCTTTATCGATGGCTGAAAACTTTTCGTTGTGTTCGATTTTCCGGGCGATGGCATTCCGGGCCAAATAACGCCCGATTAGAAAAGCAACGGTCGCCCCCAATGTCGCGCCGATGGAAACCAGGATCGAGCCTTTCACCACGCCGAAAATAGCTCCTGCCCCCAGCGTCAGTATGGACCCCGGAATGAGGAGCACACACGCCAGGATATAAATCAATACAAAGGCTGCCCAGCCCCAGGCTCCCAGGCCGTTGATCCAATCCAGCAACTTTTGCAAAAAGGTTTGGACATGCAGGTATTTGCCGAGGCCGATCAGAAGCAAAATGACAACGATCCACAAAACCCATTTCCATTTGGAAGACGATTTGCTCCCTGTTGCGCTCGCCCCGTTCATGGCCCATTATTTGCCAACTGAGGAATCGTTTAGTGACCAATCATAATCGGTATAACGAATCTTAAACTCGCCCCCGTTCGTTAATGCTGCCTGCTCCTCTTTTGTGAAAAAAGGCGTGATCCACTTAAGCACTGGAGAGCCCTTTTTTTCAAAATCCTGGGCATACCATTTGAAGATGGGTGAGAGATAGACAACATGAGCCGAGACATCCACTCGATTCTTTTCCTTATTACCAATAAATCTCCTGCCCTGATCATCCAGTTGCTCATTCAATTTCTTTTCCGTGTAGGCCTCCTCACGCAAGGGCGGGCAACCGTGCGCCGCACAAACCAGCGCAAAATGTACTCGCGGCTCCGCGTACCGTTTCCGCAAAATCCCATGCTCAAGGTCATCCAACGTAATCGTCTCGCCCCAAAGATGCACCACCTTCTGCTTCCACGGCCCGTTGAGCACTCCGCCGATATCCTTAATGCTCTTTACCGGATAATGATCGACGATCAGGCGCAACGTTGCCGCATTATAAAGATTGATTAAAAACGCCATCTGCTGGTTTTCGTTCCACCGGGCAAACTCATCTTCCGGGACGCTCGCCAGTTGATCGAGATAACTGTTCAACTCCTGTGGATGCGTCTTCAATCCTGCATAATTTACCAATCCATTCTTCACATATTGTTTGAGCACCCGGTCGAAATGCTGATGAGAGTGATCAAACTCCGCTGCTTGAACGAATTCAGTGAGGCTGAGCACTAACAAAAGAATTGTAAATAATCTCATGATTGCCCCTTCTGGATGAAAGTCTTAGCAGCAATTTCCCCCACCACCATCACAACATTGGCTGGCTTCGGTGGTAATATTGTATTCCTGACCTTTGGTTTCCCTCGGATGTCGTAATGAAGTTCTCGAACAATCAAATGGCTTCGCCTCTTCCAGGGAGATGGGCTTTACAGGATCAATAAATGCGAAGCACTGCTTGTAAGGCTCCTTCTTATAAAGCTGATAGGTCTTGTCACACACGGCGTAGCGGAGCCCTCGTTCCATGCGATGATTGTCATCGTCCAACACTTCCTTAAACGGCCCCAGGTAAACCACCGCCTGGTTACGGTCGTGGCAAGGGCCCTGTTTGCCCTTATAGGCAGCGATGGTAAGTGAGCGGAATTCGATTCCTTTCACGGTCTGCCAGGGTGAATCGTCACGTTTCAGGATTTGCACTCCGTAAAACCCTGCGTTGGTGAACGCCTTTAAAAATTCCGCTTCGGTCAATGCCCCGGAGATACAGCCGCTCCAGAGAGTAGGATCATTTTGCAATTCCTGGGGCACGGCTTCGTCCGCAACGATGTCTGAAATTACCGCTCGCCCGCCCTTTTTCAGCACCCGAAAAATCTCCTCGAATAGCTGGCGTTTGGATTTCGCCTCAACCAGGTTCAACACGCAGTTGGACACAACCACATCCACGGAATCGGTTGCCACCAAGGGATGCCGGACCCGTAAATCCTGAGCTCGTTCATCCGCAGCCAAAAAGGAGGCGGCATCTGAAATCGGATGTTGCTTCAACTCGCGGTCCAACAATTCGAGGTCAAGCGCCAAATCCTGGATGCGTCCTTTGCGAAATTCCACATTCGCGTAGCCAAGTCGTTCCGCCACGACGGGGGCATTGCGGCGCGCGACTTCCAGCATATCATCGGTCATGTCCACGCCGATGACCCGGCCTTGGGGACCGACCACCTGTGCTGCGATAAAGCAAATCTTTCCGGTGCCGCTGCCCAGATCCAGCACGGTTTCACCCGGCTTCAAATATTTGCTGGGATCGCCACAGCCATAATCCTTTTCAATGACTTCCTTTGGTATGATTTTTAGGAATTGAGGATCATATGAGATCGGGCAGCACAGGGCCGCTTCCGGCGCTTTGGCAGCGGCTGCGTAACGGTCTTTGACAGCAGATTCAGTGCGTAGCGAAGTGGTTGTATCCATAGTCCAAAAATCCGGTTAATTGCCTATAATAGTAGCAAAATCAAAAATACAAACGACAGCGAAAAGCCGTTGGATGCACGGACAACTGAATTATTCCACGCACTCAAGCCAAAGTTCCGGTGCAACTGCTGCCGCAACCGGCAGTGCAAGCCAGACAATGGGTTCCGGTTTGAATCGGTCGATTCTCCAGGTATTCCGGGGTGACATCCCATAAATAAAGCGGTTTCCCGTTCTGCAATTGCATCCCGAGCATCTGATTGAAATCACAGTCGTAAAGCTCCCCCCGGTATCCGACACTCAACGTGTTGCGGCACATCAATCCTGCAATCGTCCCGGGATTGAAACTATTGGCGAGCAGTTCCAGATATTCATTCCACTTCCCCTGCTTCCGCAGATCTTCAGCGAATCGTGCAATCGGTTGATTTGTGATCGTGAACAGCCGGTTGAAAATGATCCCAAACTCGCGTCCCAACACTTCCTTGTAATCCGCTTCCAACTCCGCCTGTGGCCCGGGCAGCTTTGCACCGAGCGGATTGTAAACCAGATTTAACGGCAACCGCGTGCCATATCCCACCGCATTCAGCTTCTTCAAGGCAGCAATGCTTTTATCGAACACTCCATTGCCGCGTTGTTGGTTGACGTTTTCCTTTGAATAACAGGGCAACGAGGCAATTACCTCCACCTGATGGGCCGCCAGGTATTCAGGCAGGTAATCGTATCCCTTTTCTTCAATGATGGTCAGGTTATTACGATCAATGACGTGCGCTCCATTTGCCACTGCCTTTTCAACGAAGTACTTAAAGAACTCACTGATCTCCGGTGCGCCACCGGTAATATCAACGATGGCAGGGCAGTACTTCTCAATCCATTCGCCGAGGCGATGCGCCGTAGTTTCATCCATCATCTCCGTCCGCCAGGGTGCGGCGTCCACATGACAATGGCGGCAGGCCTGGTTGCACTTGCGTCCCACGTTGATTTGCAGGGTTTGCAATGCGTCGCGTCTTAATGTCAGCTGAAGTTCGGCGAGTTTTTGTTCGAAGACATTCATGTGCCCACCAATTAGTTAACATAGGATTTTGAATTCTCATAACCAAAAAGGGCGGCTGAAAAGCCGTGAATGAAGGCATTCCACATTAGTGGACGCGTATCCATGGAGATGTTGCTGCCCGTTCTCAATGGTTCGGAGCCATTGCAGGTACTACATCCAACGAGGGACACCCAAGGGCTGACGATTAAGAATAATTTTTCCATACGCTTCTCTTTCAGCGGCAACGGCGCCCCACTTCTGAATTGCAGCGGGCAGACAAGGAAGAGCACCGGACTTCCAAACCATTAAGAATTGATTTGCAATCTGGAGTCCAGAATGCGAAATGGAAGAACAACCCTTTACAATCTTATGGCCAAAGAAAATGCAACCGTAGTGGCGCGTTGGTTCGAGGAGGTATGGAATCAAGGCAAGGTCAGCACGATCAATGAACTCATGGCAAAGGACGGCCTGGCTTACGGGCTGGGGGCCGGACCTATACATGGTCCAAAGGGCTTCCTGCCCTTTTTTCAGCAAATAAAAAGCGCCTTCCCTGACGTGAATATCAAGTGCGAGCAGTTTGTGACCGAAGGCGATTTAGTGGCAACACGTTGGTCGGCCACCATGACACATGGAGGACATTTCCTGGGAAAGGAAAGTACTGGCAAACAGGTCAAGACGGATGGCATGAGCATCTGCCGGATTCGAGATGGCCAGATATTGGAATCGTGGAACAACTGGGACTTGCACGGCGTGATGCAGCAACTCGGCTGAATGCTTCAAGGCGCGAAAACGTTTTGCTTCAGCCAGTAATCTTTCAAGCTGCGAGCCATCTCCGTGAGTTGAGGAGAACCCGTCGGTTTGACCAGATATGAGTTGGCGCCGGACTGATAGGCCAGTTCCACATCGCGGCCTTCACGGGAGGTGGACAAAATGATCACGATGAGAGTTTTAAACTGGGATTGCGCACGAATCCATTGCAGGACTTCATGGCCGCTCTTGCGGGGCAATTTGAGATCAAGCAACACCAGGGAAGGGATCGGGTATTTATCACGATCGGCGTAGATTCCGGTCCCGGAAAGAAAGTCGATGGCCTCCTGGCCATCGGTGGCGACCAAAAGCGGGTCAGCGATTTCAGCGGTTTTGGCCGCACGTTTCATGAAGAAAACATCGTCCTCGTTATCTTCGACCAGAAGAATTGGTTTTACAGTATGCACGATTTAACCTTTAGGTAATTGGATCCAGAATTTACTGCCCTTGCCCAGTTCCGACTTTACTCCCACGCTTCCTCCCATCCGCTCAACCGCCTTTCGCACGATGGCCAGGCCGATGCCAGTGCCCTCATACTTTCCCTCAGGAACCGCGCGTTCAAACATTTTGAAAATGCGGTTTTGATAATGAGGATCGATGCCAATTCCATTGTCCTGGAAATTGATCCTGACCTGGTCTTCAACCATTTCCGTCCAGACCTTCACCTCAGGAACCACGCCAGGGGCTACAAATTTCACGGCGTTGACCAGGAGATTGGAAATGCATTGGGTCAGCGAGGCCTCATGCGCCAGGACGCCCAGCAACGGCAATTGAAGATCAATCTTTGCCGTGGGCGGTTGCAGGGGGGGATAATGTTGAATGATGTCGGTGACCAACTTCTCCAGGTCAACAGGTTGAATGGTGATGTCACTACGGGTGGCCCGGCTATACGTCAAAATGTCCTGGATGAGGCGGTCCAATCGATTGGAAGCGTTGATAATACGGTTGATGTACTCCCTGCCTTCGCCGTTCAGTTTCTCGGCAAAATCCTCCATGAGAAACTGGGAATAATTTTGCATGGCCCGCAAGGGAGCGCGGAGGTCATGTGAGACGCTGTAGGAAAACGCCTCCAGTTCCGAAATGGTTTCCTCCAGTTTGGCGGTGCGTTCGGCAACCGTTTTTTCGAGATCAGTGGCGTAATGGCTAAGCTGGTCCTTGGCGGCCTGGAAGGCGATTTCGACCTTCTTGCGGGCGGTAATATCCGTAGCCAGCATGGCAATGCCATTGGATGAGGGATAGATACGGAGATCAAGCCACTTTTGCTCCCGCTCATTCAAATGTTCCAGTTGCACAATGACATTCTCTGCCATGGCACGACGCATCTCCTGTGCAACAATGGATTCCGCCAGGTGAGGAAAAAGATCCCAGATGCTTTGGCCGAGCATTTTTTCAACCGTCAAATGAGAGGCGGTGGCGGCTTGTTCGTTCACATAAGTATAACGCCAGTTCTTATCCAGAGTGACGAAGATGTCATTGATGCTCTGAAGAATGGTTTCCCGTTGTTCCAGCAGGTCGCGGACCTGATACTGACGCCGGCGTGAACGCAAGGCGGCCTGCATGGTATTTACCAGAGTCAGCGGCCGGAAGGGGCGTTCAAGAAACGTGACGTTGCCGGTCGGGCCGAACACAGTCAAACGCTGCATCGTTCCTTCCGTGGCTTCCGCACCGCTGGTGACGATGGTGATGGGAAGGTCGGACCAGGAGGGCTGGTGGGCACAAAGATCGACCAGGACCTGCACCGAACTTGAGCCCAAGGCCTCTTCCGCAATGGCAACGGCGCCGCAGCCGAATTGAATCTGATGAGCCAGATCGAACATGTCACGGCAGGCTTGCGCTTTAAAACCAGCTTTGATCAGGAAGGCGACAGTCAGTTCCGCATCCTGCCCCGTAGGGGCAAGGACGAGGATGCGATCTTCAACTTTGACGGAATTCACAAGAATAACAGCGACAATGTAGCACTAGTTGGAGAATTTATTTCAATTTTAAGCCCTGCTCTGAAGGGCTTCGAAAATTGGGCACGCCGGTCAGCACGCCTTGAAACTCCTTGAGTGGCGGGCCGATGTGAAGGCCCTCTGAATCGAGTTTAAATTCGCGAATGGTTCGTTCGTGGCTGCCGCTACGCTTTTTAATGACGGAGATCGCCTGACGCACTTCGCCAAACGCCTCGAAATAGCGATGGAGCACGACCGTATCGGCCAGATAGGTGAGGTCTACTGCCGATTGCATGTTTCCCAACATTCCTTGTTGCGCCAGCACCATGATCGTGATGACACCCTGCTGGTTAAGGTAGCTGAGCAGTTCATGTAATTGGAGACTGAGGAAACGTTCCCCCGGCATGGCGTTCAAGTAGCCGTTAATGCTATCGATAATAACCATCCGGGTGCCATCCTTTTCCACGGCCTTTTGGATGGAGTGGGCCAGTTCTCCCGGCGAGATTTCCGCAGGGTCAATCTGTTCAATACAGAGCAGTCCCGATTTGAGGTGCGGGCGAATGTCCATGCCGAGGGCAATGGAGCGACCCACCAGCGTGCCAGCAGTTTCATCGAAACTAAAGAATCGCACTTTTTCGCCCTTGGCAACAGCGGCGGATGCATAGCGCATGGCCAGGGTGGATTTGCCCGTGCCGGGAGGGCCCATAAACATGTTGCTCGTACCACGATCAATTCCACCTCCCAACAACGCGTCGAGTTCGGCAATTCCACTTGGAAAGGCTTCGCGTTTAAACTCGGTGTGGTGTTCAGCTGCTATCAAACGGGGGAAAATCACCATGCCGCCCTTTTTGATGACGAAATCATGCCGACCCTCCATGAACTTCACCCCGCGCACCTTATCGACGGTGAAAGTGCGTCGGGAAATTCCATATTCAGGCGAGGTTTTTTCCATGCTGAGAACTCCATGGGCAATGCTTTCCACCTGCGCATCGCGCGTGTCAGCCGATCGGTCATCCAAAAACAGGACCGTGCAATTCCGGCCGGCAAAAAATTGTTTCAGGCTGAGCATCTGCCGCCGAAAACGGAGCGGCGTTTCCGACATCAAACGCAGTTCTGAAAGCGAATCAAAGACCACTCGGACCGGGTTTGTGCGTTCAACTTCACTCAGAATAACACGGGTGGTTCGATTGAGTTCGACCTCGGATGGATGAAAAAAAGTGTTTTCAGTCTCACCCTTGAGTTGCTGTTCGATGGCTGACAGTTCAAAGAGCGCGAAATGCTCCAATGACCACCCATGAGATTCGCTGACACCAATCAATTCGTCCTTGGTTTCAGAAAGCGTAATATATAGACCCGGCTCCTTGAGACGAACGCCTTCCAGCAGGAATTGAAGAGCCATGGTGGTTTTGCCCACGCCAGGATCGCCGGAAACCAGGTAAATTCGGTTGCGCGGCAAGCCCCCGCAGAGGATTTCATCAAGACCTGGAACCCCGGTGGTCACCATATTACTGGAATTGTTTACAACTGAACTCATAATAAAAACACGCGCGATTCTGCCATAGGCACTTCGCTTTCGGGTAACGAGAGAAAGAAATTACAAGGACAGTGCCTCAAACACTTTCACAACGAACGGCATTTGGTCAGTAGGTTCATTGCCTGGATGCCAACCCAAGCGTGGGGAAAAGTAATGCTGAATTGTAAAAGAGGCAAGAGATTTGAAGCAGGTGATGGGTGCATCTCATCACTGTTCTTAATCTTGGCAAAGTTGATTAAAATGCCTCAGTTTCCGAACAGTGGTTTTATTTCTTAAGAACAGTTTCAAGATGCGCCCCAGGTGATGAGCTCCAATGGTGGCCTAGTGTTTTACAGCAGGTCGACAAAGAGAAAAACCGCTGGTAAACAGGATTACTAATCGTGATTTGATCGCGATAGGGTTTTGTTTTCCCAAACGAATTTGCATCAGTCCTAAAAGCATTGATCCAGGCAAATCCGCTGTGAGGTGAATAGATTGAGCCAAAATATTTATTACAGAAGACAATGCCCTCAGGCAGCAGTTGGTGAACGTCAGATCGGTCAGGGAACGACCGACTCCTTAAAGGAGGAAGACTTTCCGCATTCGCACGACAGGCAGCGAAAGACCATGGGCCAGCGGAATTGAATAACGCTCGAACTCAGCGTAGCCATAATTTGTGTAGAGCGGTTCGCCGGCAAGCGTGGCGACGAGTTCAGCTCTTTGAAAACCAGCCTGGATGCAGGCCTTTTCACAGGCAAATAGCAGCGCGCGACCGATTCCACGACGCGCGAAATCTGGATGGACAAAGAAAGCGCGGATGCGGGCGGCATCCTGTAATGGGTTGAGCAATGGGTTTTGCGCTTCACTCCGGCCCTCGTCACTGCCGAAGAGAGTTTTGCGTCTGCTCCAGCCACCACAACCAACAACTCTCCCCTGCTCTTCGACGATGAAATAGGTCTGATCCAGAATAAGCTGGCGGTCTACGCCAAACACGGGACCCAGGGCTGCTTCCATCTGGGAAACAGAATAGCACGGCGACTGGAGAGTCCGGACAGACAGGGGAATGAGTTCTTCCAGAGCCGGGATATCCGTTTCGCGGCAAAGGCGGAGTGAATGGTTCATGGTAACAGAGCGACTTCTCAACTGGCCTTTAAACAAAATGACTTTAGTCCGGAGCCGACAGCGGTGAAAAGCGGAATAAACCGGGTAATTCATTAGGCTGTTATAAGATGTAACTTCGGGACATCCTGTTCGTTCAGCCTCAAGAAATCTGCCGGGTCTAAGCGCGACCAAAGCAGGCTGAGGCGTCGCGAACTGGAACTGGAATGTGAACGCATGGGGGTATCTACATCCTATCGGGGGCGACCTTTACGGGAGGAGAGGGGCGAAAAAACTTGTTACACGGTTGGGATTCGGCTCAAGATTTGCTGGCAAAGAACTGCATTATGCGCCGAAACCAGAGATTAATGATTTGTACGGGAGGATTTCCTGCCGTCCTTCGGCTCAAGGATGCAAAAGCAGTGGCGTAACTTATGGAATTTTCCCGATTTCCATTCGCCATTATCATTTTATTCGTCTTTTCCGTTTATGGTTGGGGGCGTTTTTGCAAGTTGTTCTGCGATCGACGACTTTTTCGCTTTCATACCATTCCTTTTGCCCTTGGCCTCGCGCTTTTGAACGTAGCTGGAGGAGTGCTAAACCTCTTCGGACTGGCTAAATCATGGACACTCCTTTCCCTGATGCTTTCGGGTGCGGCCCTCGGCGCTTTTGAGTTAGTTAGATTGCAGCCGTGGCGAGGGTTGGCTCTGAGCAAGGCATCCATTCCGGTCTGGGTTGCTCTTGGATTTGCCCTGAGTGCCGGTGCCTGGCTCGCGCCCTCAGAGATTTTCAATATCGGTGATGATTTTCACACCTACGCGGTGCGTGCGGTTCGAATGACCCAAACTGGGTCCGTTGGGGGCAATGCGTTCGACCCACTCGGTCTGGATAGCCTTGGCAGTCAGTCGTTTTTTCATGCATTCTTTCTCCAAGGCAGTGACATTCGCATGCTCAACGGCTTTGACGCCGTGATTTGCTTTGCCTTCTCATTGTTGCTGATAGCAGAGTTATCAATACGCTGGAGGCTGCACTGGTTTACCGGCACCCTGGCAGTTCTTTGTACCGCGGTTATTAATCCGCAATACGTGAACATCTCTCCAGTTTACTCTGGTGCGCTGGGAATTATGAGCCTGCTCATCTGCGGCGTGCTTTTGGCACGGACCCTGGCTTCGAATGTACTCAGCAACCGTTGGCGCAGCGAGCTCAGCCTGGGTTTGATTTTCGCCTGGTTAATCACTCTGAAAGTTACGCTGGCGGTCTTCGCGGGCTGCTTTCTAGGGACACTTTACCTATTGCTCTTATTTAAAGCAAAAGCGGTCCAACGTCGAACTGTGTTTCAATCAGGTTTCATCGTTGCAGGATTTACAGGAATTTTTGTCCTGCCCTGGGCGCTGATTTCCCTGCCAACGATACTCAAAGCTCGTGAACTGGCTGCGGGATTGCATGCCCAGGCTGACCTGGCGACGAAGTACTCCTCCCTTTCAGCACATAACATCCCTGCGATGTTCTCGATGGCTCCCACTTTCTATGGAAACAGGCCGCTTTCCTTTTTCTTCGTCATATTGGTCGTTGGAGTGGCCGGATTAATTGCCTTCTTACGAAGAGGCGCCAACAGAAACTCCTCTTCCGGAAGCCTGATTCTCGCAGTCGGAATAACGCTACCGGTGACCTATCTCGCATTCGGGCATTTATTCCCTGCTGAGACAGCAGTCCGCTATCTGTGTCCTTCGCTCATTGGAGCATTTGCGGTCACGGTCCTTTGCTTCGTCAGGCTGACTTACCAGACTGTCGTCGGTGAAGCTGTCCGACAACGATGGGCCCTGTCATCGTGCCTGGTTGGAGTGATTGTTCTTTTCGGAGGAACTTTTTGGGGGCGGGTTCGTATGGCGGCCACCAACCGGACGCTGCTCGCTTTTCCAACCAGTCCCGAGTACAAAGGTTACAGTCGTGGAAGAATATCACCATTTGAAGCGGAATATTATTCTTCCATACAAACGAACATGGCACCTGGAGCCAGAGCGCTCGTTTTTACCGTGGCCCCGTTTCAAATGGATTTCACGCGGAACGAACTCCTCACCGCCTCCATAACCGGAATCATCAATCCGCAACTCCATTTCCCAGCGGGAGCGGATGGGGAGAGTTTTCAAAGGTATCTTCGGAGCATGGGCGTGCGATATGTGTTGATGGAAACCGACGGCTACGCTGTTCCCAAATCAGGCTACCTGGAGGGTTGCAGGAGAAGCCGATTTACGGTGGACCAGAAAATAGGGGACTTCGGGCTGTATCTCAGACAAACTCTCCTGGAATTGAGCAGGCGCAATCGCATTTGTTATTCTGATGATCGAATGGTGCTTTATGAATTGAAGGACAGCCCTGTTTCCGCTCAAACTGAAAATGGTCTCAACCAGGCAACCCCTCAAAACCATGGCAAAATTTATTGAGATACCCCAGGAGTATCTGGCTGAGATTGCGGACGACAGCGATCGCATTCCGCGTCTCTATTACGCCAGCAATTATGTGCTGCGGCGAATGTTCTGGCGCCGGCTGTATAGCCTGACCTCGATGATGAATCGCACATTGGATGCGCGCGAGTCCTGCCTGGATTTCGGCGGCGGTGCCGGGGTATTCCTGCCCACACTCTCACGCTCCTTTGAAAAGGTGACGCTGGTGGATCTTGAAGCGCACCAGGCGAAGCTGGTGAAGAACCGTTATGGATTGGACAATGTGGAGATTGTCCAAAGTGATGCTGCCGAACTTGATTTTACCAGCAAGCCGTTTGATGCCGCAGTGGCTGCGGATGTGTTGGAGCACTTCAAGGATTTAAGCCTGCCGATTCCGCGGTTGCATCGCTGGCTGAAGCCGGGAGGAGTGTTATTCACATCGTTACCCACCGAAAACTGGGTATACGTGCTGCTGCGTAAAGTATTCGGCATTGAAAAACCGTGGGACCATTATCACACCGCCTACGAGGTCGAGGCACAGCTTGAGAAAAACGGGTTCCAAAGAATCAGGACTTCATGTGTGCCATTGCGTTTTCACATTGCACCGTTGTTTCTGATCACCGCGTGGCGTCGCATTTAATGGAAACCGCAACCAACATTCCCGCGAACAAGTCACCGGCCCCCTGCCGGATCGCGGTAGTCATTCCCAGCTACCGGGTTATCCCGACGGTGCTGGAAGTTATCCGCAGGATTGGGCCGGAGGTTGAATTCATTTACTGCGTTGATGATTGTTGTCCTGAGGGAAGCGGCCGCTACATTGCGGAGAATTGCCGGGACCCACGGGTACAAATTATCAAGCATGAGCAGAACCAAGGCGTTGGCGGCGCAACCATCAGCGGATTCAAACGTGCCCTGGAGGACGGCGCAGAGGTGGTGGTCAAAATAGACGGCGATGGTCAAATGGACCCGGCACTGGTGCCGCGCATGATCAATCCCATCGTTGTGGGCCGGGCGGATTACTGCAAAGGCAACCGGTTCTTCAATGTACAATCGGTGCAATCGATGCCGCCCATCCGGCTGTTGGGGAATGCAGTTTTATCGTTTGTGACCAAGCTCTCCAGCGGTTATTGGAACATCTTTGACCCCACGAACGGCTATCTCGCCATTCACTCCAGGGTAATATCGGAGCTGCCACTGGATAAAATTCATCGTCGCTATTTCTTCGAGTCTGATTTGCTGTTCCGGCTTAACACTGTTACCGCGGTGGTCGAAGACGTGCCAATGAACGCGAAATACGGGGATGAACAAAGTAATTTGCATATCCGAACCATCATCGGTTCGTTCCTTTTTAACCATCTGCTGAACTCCGTGAAACGCATCGGTTACAACCACTTTCTCCGTAATTTCAGCGCAGCATCGATTGAGATTACGTTGGGAATCTCCAGCCTTTTATTTGGTTTTGTTTTCGGAGCAGCCCGGTGGTGGCATTCGATTTCAACCGACCAACCCGTCACCGCCGGCACAGTCATGCTGGCGGCTCTGCCCGTAATCCTTGGCAGTCAGTTGCTGCTTTCATTCTTAAATTACGATGTACGCAACGTTCCTCAGATTCCACTTCACAAACGGTTATAGAGTGCCATCCGTTCACCCTCCCTTGAGTGCATCCAATTTAATATCTTTGAGAAGAAAAAGGGCTGCCATTTGTTTCCTGTTCGCCGCGGCGGTGGGTCTCCTGGTTTTATATTGGTTTTCACACGAACCAACTTTCCAGGGAAAATCTCTAAGCTTCTGGATGGTGCAGGTACGGCAAGGTGACCGAAAGGAAAGAGTGGAGGCCAGAAATGCCTTGCACAGTATAGGAAAAGCCGCCGTTCCCAGACTGATCAAAATGCTCCAGGCGCGAAACTCGCCCATCAAAACGGAGCTTGCGACCTTCACAGCAGGATTCTCCCTCTTCACCGGCACCTTCCAGCAGACCTCTGGAACTACTCGCATTTATGTGGTCAACGCTTTGGGAGAACTTGGTTCCACCGCAACGGAAGCAGTTCCTTACCTGCAAAAACTGGCCGACGAGCGGGATGTCATGCTTAGTCCCACAGCGATTGCCGCTCTCATAAAAATCAAAGGCGCACCGATTGATCCTTTAATCGCTGACCTGGGGGACAATACCAAGCCTCAATGGTACTTCGCTGCAAATGCATTGGCTGATTTGGAAACAAATGCCGCAAAGGCGGTTCCCTTGCTATGTCAGGCGTTGGAGTCTACGAACAGCTCCATTATGTTCTTTGCCGCCCGAGCTTTGGGGCGTATCCGGAGCAATCCTCAACTGTCCATTCCTGCACTGGTGAATACCATCAAGCGCAGTTCTTCACTGGCAGGTGTGATACCGCCGAAAAATATTCCGCTCAGAGGAAGCATCGAAGCACTGGGAGAATTCGAACAGGAAGCCCGGTCAACAAACCAGATCCTGGAACAACACGTCCACGACCCTGATTCCCTGGTACGGCAAGCGGCCATCACAAGCCTTTACCAAATCATGCCGCACGAGCTCATGAACCCCATTCTGGAAAAGGCTCTGTTGGATTCGGACCCGACCGTCCAACAACTGGCGAAACACCTGCTAAAAAAATCAGCTGCCGAAGCCATTCGAAGATAACACTGATTCCCAATCGAAGTTTTCGTGAGGCGCCGTTCATGGAAGATTCATCAGCCAACAAGCACGTAGGAGCGCGGGCTGGCTTTCAGGAGTGAGCCGGCTTTGAGCATGTTGAAGAGGAAGAGGCTGGCATTTTCTTCGGGCAACTGCTTTTGCAATTGTTCGAGAATGAATTCCATCGGGGCGACCATGTGGGAACGTTTCGAATTGACGATGGCGTAGGCGCCGCTTTCATCGAGGGTGACGTAACACCATTCCCAACCAAGCACATCGCAGATGGTTTGACCCCAGAGACAGCCGAGATTGATGGCGAGGTTTTCAATGGTTTTCGGGCTGGGCTTCTTTTTGGCACGGAACACCTGAACCAAGGCGCGGGCGATGGCATTTTGCGTCGCCACGGCCGAGGCTTTGTTCGGGTCGAGCTTGAGCTGCTTATAGCCGCGTTTGATGGAGAGTTGAATATCTTCCTCTTCGACGGGTTGCAATGGGCGTTCGGTAAAGTCGGGAGTATTTGGCACGGCTGCAGGCTTTGGAAGTGTGGCGGCAGATTTTTTCCCTGGTTTGGATTTCGCGGCAGTTTTGGCTTTTGTTCGCTTCACAGTTCCCATGGTGTAACTGTCGGTGACTCGAGGAAAGAAATCAACAGAGATGAGCGGAGGACGGCTCGCATCCAGACACTTGATTGGCAGCATTCTGATTGCCTTGAGCCGCGAACCCTGCTCCATTTAACAAACTTGGATCCAAAGCATAGATTAATGGAAGAATGAGAAGCATGCTGGCCATGCCAACGGAGCAACCGGGAATCGAACCGCATCCGGCGATGATCATTCCTTTTGGCCTGATGCTCCTGGCGATTGCGTTGATGCCTTTCGTGCACAGGCACTGGTGGGAACACAATTATCCTAAAGTGGCTGCCTGCCTGGGTGCCATTACGGCCACCTATTATATTTTCTTTATTCACAGCGGAGCGCGCATACTTCACGTGGCTCATGAATATATCAGCTTCATCGCGTTGATCGGGTCGTTATTCGTGGTTTCCGGGGGGATTCATATTCGGGTCAAAGGGGAAGCGAAACCGTGGGTCAACTGCGTATTCCTTTTGATTGGCGCGGTGCTGGCCAATTTTATTGGGACAACAGGCGCGTCGATGTTGTTGATTCGTCCGTGGATTCGGATGAACAAGTACCGCATCACCGCCTTTCACATCGTTTTTTTTATTTTCATTGTGAGCAACCTGGGCGGCTGTCTGACGCCGATTGGTGATCCGCCATTGTTTATGGGATACCTGAAAGGGGTGCCGTTCTGGTGGATGCTGCAAAACGCCTGGGCGGCATGGTTGATTGGTATGCTGGCGCTGTTGGGAATTTTTTATGCTCTTGATCGAGCCAATTTCCTGCGTGCGCCCAAGGAGGTGCGCGACAGGGAAATTCCGTTGGAGACATGGAACATCACCGGTTGGCGGAACGTGGCGTTTCTGGTTGTGATTTTGGTGGCAGTGTTCATCAAGCATCCACCCGGGGTGAGCGAGGCGCTGATGTTTGGTGCGGCCATCGGCTCCTACTTCGCGACGCCTGGTCAGATACACAAGGCCAATCATTTCACCTTTGAACCGATTCGGGAGGTGGCGTGGTTGTTTGTGGGAATTTTTTTAACAATGGTGCCGGCGCTGGATTACTTGAAGGTGCATGCCGGGGAATTGGGGCTCGATTCGGAGATGAAGTTTTTCTGGCTGACGGGCTTGCTTTCGGGCGCATTGGATAATGCGCCGACTTACCTGACGTTTTTGGCGGCGGCTACAGGACGTCACGGGCTCAGTCTGGATAATCCGGCGGATATTCAGGCTTACATCGCAGCGCATGGACACGAGTTGATCGCGATCTCATTGGGAGCGGTATTTTTCGGGGCGATCACGTATATTGGCAACGGACCAAACTTCATGGTGAAATCAATTGCCGAACAGGCCCAGGTGAAGGTGCCGAGCTTTTTTGTTTACCTGTTCAAATACGCGGTGCCGATTTTGGTGCCGCTGTTTTTGTTGATCTCGATTTTGTTTTTCTCGCGGTGGAGGGTTTTTTAAAAAGCCTTTACCACGGATGGGAGGCTGTTGCGTGTGGCGTGTTGCGTCACTCCGAAATTAGGCAAGTTTCTTCATAGTCTGAGCGTAGTCCTTCATCGTGGACTTAATGACTTTGGACACTTTCTTGCGAGACGGTTTGGACCGGACTGGCGTCAGCAAAATAGTTCCGTCCGGCTCAAATTTTGCAGTTAACTTGTCCCCAATTTTGAGATGCAGTGCTTCCAAAAGAGCGGCATCGAGAGTAATGCCTTTTGATCTACCGACCTTGATGACCTTTGTGATCATAATCTCATAGTGTGTTTGCCAATGGTGGAAGTCAAGGAACCGTAAGCTGAACTACTTATTATTGCCTGGTTGAATTTTGGCTTTTGCGGATTTTAGATTCGCCTTTTTGTTTACGACGCCGAAGGGGATGTGGACGGAGGGGATTTGGGAGGCGGTGGGGGTGAGGTGGGCGAGTTGGTCGTCGAAAAAGATGTGGGGTTTCAAGACTTCCAGGACGCGGCGCTTTTCGATGCCGCCCATGAAGAAGACTTCAGCGGCGCTGATGCCCCAGGAATTCAAGGTGGTAACAAAGCGTTCATTCGCGGGAGCACTGCGGGCGGTGACAATGGCGATTCGCAGGGCCGCGCGGTAATTGGGGTCGAGCTTTTCCTTCTTCGCTTCGATGCGCTGGAAGTAAGAAATTTTGGTCAGGAGATCCTTGAGCGGGCCGGGTTTGTGCGGCGTGGTCATCTTCTTCACTTCCGCGGCGTGGAAGAGCTCGAGGTTGTGGGATTCCTGATAAACTATTTCGGCTTCATCGTCGCTGAGCACGCCGTCGAAATCGAAGGCGATGCGGAGTTCAGGGTCGGCGGCGTCGTCCTTGGCGGTGGTGGGGAGGACAAGGCCGGCGGGGAGATTGGCGGCGATGGCGTCGACCACGTCGGCTTCGTTGGCGCTGAGAAATAATGACGAGTTATAAGCGGGGATGAAAAGGTATGGCGGTCTGCCGGTGAGGAAGGCACCTCTCGTGATGTTCAACTGATGATGCTGGCAGGAACGGAAGAAGCGGCGGCCGCTGTCAGGGTCGTTGCGGGAAATGACGACGACTTCAATCGGCTGCTCCTGGGGATGAAGTTCATTTAAGCGCAGCAAGCGTTTGATGAAAGGAAAGGCGACGCCGGGTGAGAATGGGTTGTCAATTCTTTCGACCTGGTATTGGCGGTAAGCTTCGTTGCCTTCAGCCTTGAAGACCTTGTCGGCTTCGGTCATGTCGAACACCGCGCTGCTGGAAACGGCGACGACGAGTTTTTTATCGATGGAATAAGACATTGCGGGTTTTGGGCCGGATGTTTCTTTTGGGAACGGTAGCGGAAGCAGTGACAGGTGACAAGTGACGAGTGGCAACATGAATTGCGAATGGCGAGTTTCGCATTTCCAATGAAAATACTGATGGGACTGGTGGCTTGAAAGGTTTGGCCTGGTTGTGGTAGGGTCGGCCAATATGAAAGCCACGAATGACCAGTTGCTGCTTTCCAAGGCTATTTCCATGAATCGCGGGATGATAACGCGTCGGGAGGCGTTGCGGTATGCGTCGCTCGGTGTACTCGGCTTGCTCGGGTCGTCGGCGCTGGCGGAGAGTGCGGAGTGGGTACAGGAGCAGGTCAAGCATTTCGATGGGCAGGAGATTTTTGATCGCATCGTGAGCAAGGCGGCGGCGGAGAATTGGAAGAAGCTGCCAATTGGGGAATTGATGGGCAAGATTGCCATGGAGTTGAATGGCACGCCATATGTGGGGTTCACTCTGGAGCTTTCGAAGGATGCGGAGTATTGCGTGGTTAATTTTAAGGGGCTGGATTGTGTCACGTTCTTTGAGGATTCGCTCTGCATGGCTCGGATGTTGAAGAAGGGAAAGAGCTCGCCGGCGGACCTCATCAGCGAGGTGCAGACGACGCGGTATCGCGGCGGGAAGATGGGTGATTTTACGACGCGGTTGCATTACACGACGGATTGGTTTTACGATAATGAAAAGAAGGGGGTGGTGAAAATCTTGACTCCGAGTTTGCCGGGTGCCGAGCCGTTCACGCAGAAGGTCGGCATTATGTCGGAGCGTCCGCAGAATTATCGGCAGCTCAAGACACATCCGGAGATGG
Source organism: Pedosphaera parvula Ellin514 (assembly GCF_000172555.1). NCBI lineage: Bacteria > Pseudomonadati > Verrucomicrobiota > Pedosphaerae > Pedosphaerales > Pedosphaeraceae > Pedosphaera > Pedosphaera parvula. The sequence continues at coordinate 82,176 of NZ_ABOX02000022.1, read as the reverse complement.
TTCCAACCATCAAGGCGCTTGAGGACAAGATCAATGCGCGGCAGTTGAAGTATTTGCCGATGTCGAAGTTGAAGGACGCGGAGCATTTGCTGCAGACGGGGGACATCGTAGGGGTCGCCACGAGTGAGAAAGGCATCGACATCGCGCACACAGGTCTTTGCATCAAGGATGAACAAGGCATCGTGCATTTCATGGATGCGTCGTCGTCCAAAAGCAACATGAAGGTGACGCTTGAGTCGGACATCAGCACCTGCCTGAATTGGTCGTCGAAGCTGACGGGTGTGATGTTTGCTAGGCCGCTTGAGGTCAGTTAAACACGAATTCACACGAAGAAACACGAATAATTTGGCCACAAAGAGGCACAAAAAGCACAAAGCTTTGAACCGCAGATAAACTCAGATGAACGCGGATGGAAACGAAAATGAGTAAATGATTTGGACCGTTTTCTTTTGCGTGGTTACTCGAGCTTGAAGAAGCAGCCTTGTTGAACTAAAAACAAGCCATTGTGAGCAAACAAGCGACTTCGGTGGTAATAACTTTCGACGGACTGCCCTTGACTGGCCAGACGTTTAAGCTTATCGACGAATGCTTTGGAAAGCACGGCTTCAAACCCGAGGGTGATATCTCGATCTACGTAGACAAAGAGGATGAATGGGTCAGGGGTTTCACTTTAAAGGATCGCGAGCGCATTTTATCACAGGGTAGCTGTATTGAGCTTTCCTATTCTGCTCAGGAAGAACCGTTTGGTTGGATCCAACCATCACTGGATTATTCTCCCGATCTTTTATGCCATAAACTATTTTTTATTGGGAGCGCAGAATTCAGGCCCGCTTACACCAAATCACAAAGAGACGAGGCGAAGAAAATTGAATCACTCAGTTTGTGCCTGCATGTCACTTTAGGCTCCATCGAGACGCATGGCAAATCGGAGTATCAAGAGGAAAATTGGTTCCATTTCTCGGAGAATGTATGGAAAGAAATGGGCGAACTGACTTTGATCGATGGAGAGAAGGACTAAGTGTAGCGAGCATTCTGTATGATAATCTGAAGATATGCTGAAGGCCATGGGCGTGGTATGATGCGGTATGAGTGAATCATTGGATGTGAACAAAGGGAATCAGATGAACAAAGGGAGGGCGAACTTCGCCATGCAGGTTGGGGTGGATAGTTTTGCGGCGCGATTTCCGGATGAGGGCGGCGGCGCAGAAGTCAGTGCGTCGGAGAGCATTCGCAATCTGGTTCAGCGCATTGAACTCGCGGATCAGGCGGGGTTGGATGTGTTTGGAGTTGGGGAGCATCATCGCCGGGAATATCTCGATTCGGCTCCGGCGGTCATTCTCGGAGCGGCAGCGGTGCGCACGAAAAGCATTCGGCTGACCAGCGCAGTAACGGTGTTGAGCGCGGCGGACCCGGTACGCGTGTTTCAAAATTTCGCGACGGTGGATTTGCTTTCCCAGGGACAAGCGGAAATGGTCGTGGGGCGCGGTTCGTTTATTGAATCGTTTCCGTTGTTTGGATTGAACCTGGAGGATTACGACGAGGTATTTGCCGAGAAGTTGGACTTGCTGCTGAAGTTGCGTGAGAACGAATTCGTAAACTGGTCCGGCAAATTCCGGCCGGCGCTCACGGGCCAGGGTGTTTATCCGCGTCCCTTGCAGAACCCCCTACCCCTCTGGATTGGCGTGGGCGGGACGCCGGAATCGTTCGCGCGCGCCGGTGCGCTGGGATTGCCATTGATGGTTGCCATCATCGGCGGGGAGACGCGGCGGTTCCGTCCGCTGGTGGATCTCTATCGGGAATACGGCAAGCGCGCAGGTCATCCGCCGGAGAAGCTCAAGGTCGGCGTGCATGCGTTGGGATACGTCGCGGAAACGACGGAAAAGGCGATCGACGATTTCTTCCCCGGCTACGCCAAGACCTTCACCAAGATCGGCAAGGAACGCGGCTGGCCGCCGACCACGCGTGCGCACTTTGATGCTGTTCGTGGCGAACATGGTGCGATGATGTTGGGCAATCCGGAGGAAGTGGCGAAGAAAATCCTGGCTCACAGCGAAGTGTTGGGAGGCATCTCGCGGCTTACTTTCCAGATGGACGTGGCGGAGTTGTCACAGGAGAAGTTGTTAAACGCGATTCAGTTAGTAGGCAACAAGGTGGTGCCGCTGATACACAAAGCTACTGCGGGGCGAAAAGGGTAACTATGGATGGTTTAGCCACAAAAAGGCAAAAAACACACGTTTACTGACAGTGTCACCGACACTCAAGCGCTGCAGTTTGTTGCTGCACTTCACATTGTGTATCCCGGTTTTTTATATATCTTTTCCGGTTTGGCGATGATGTCTGGTTTGTAAACCTGCTCAGCCCAGTCCTGTGCTTTGATTTCTTCCATGGCAACTGAGACGGACTCTTCACCATAGCCCAAGACTTTCATCACATCCCTGGTAATCGCCTCGGCCAGTTGGGCCTTCTGCTCTTCCGACTTTCCCGGCCATAGTTTTACGATGACATGTGGCATGGCTTTTTCCTTCAGTGTTTGCTGTATTGTTCGTCGCTTACTTTTTCCATCCAATCCACCATCTTCCCGTCCAGCGCTTCTTGTATTGCTATGTGGGTCATGGCCGTGGTCGGGCCAGCGCCGTGCCAATGTTTCTCACCGGGTGGAAACCAAACAACATCACCCGGATGAATTTCTTCGATCGGGCCGCCTTCGCGCTGCACGCGGCCGCAGCCTGAAATCACGATGAGCGTTTGTCCCAATGGATGCGTATGCCAGGCTGTCCGGGCGCCCGGTTCAAATGTCACACTCGCACCGGCCGCACGTGCCGGTGCGGGGGCTTGAAATAGCGGATCAATTCGCACGGTGCCGGTAAACCAGTCTGCCGGACCTTTTGCGGAGGCTTGTGAACCAACTTTCTTGATTTCCATAACTATTAAGTCCTTTGTTTTCTGTGAATAAATGACGCAATTGTTTGAGAGTGTCTGTGGTTATACCACCGTCATCCCGTCGTCCACCGTAAGGCCGTGACCGATGACATAACTCGCACCCGGGCTGCACAGCCATAACACCACCGACGCGATTTCCTCCGGCCTGCCAGCGCGCCCGAGCGGAACGCTCCTTGCAGCTTCGGCATAAACATTTTCGTCCCCCTTAAAAACATCGTGGCCGATTTGAGTATCAATGAGGCCGGGATTCACAGCATTTACGCGGATGCCTTTCTTTGCGTATTCCAGCGCCGCGGTCCGCGTCAGGCCGATGACACCGTGCTTCGAGGCGATGTAAGAACCAATACCGGGGTTGCCGGTCAATGCGCCAACTGACGCATTGTTCACAATCGCTCCGCTGCCTTGACGTTCCATTTGCCGCAATTCGTGCTTCATGCAACTCCATACACCTCGCAGATTGATCCCGATAACACGCTCCCACTCCTCCCGGGTGCTCTCTGCGGTTGGCGCGATGCGCGCCATTACCCCGGCATTGTTGAATGCTGCGTCCACTCTCCCGAACTCGCTTACGGTCCGGTCCACCAAAGCGGCCACTTGCGCATCGTCACTCACATCACAGCGCATGGCGAGCGCCTTGTGACCGGCGGCAACCAGCTTCTCAGCTACTTCCTTGATCGCGTCCTCCTTGAAATCGGCCAGCACGACCGTTGCTCCCGCTTCCGCAAATAGTTGCGCCGTCGCCAGCCCCATGCCGGCTGCGGCCCCGGTGACAAGCGCCACCTTGCCGCTGAAGTCCAATGGATTTTTCATCATGTAATTTCCTTTCACGTTTGAATGTTCGGGCAATCAAGGTCTCAATATGGGCTCTCGGCTGTTGATATTTTCGAGGCCTAAGTTTTGACATGGCGTATGGCATCGTATTTTCGGCGACTTTGCTTTCAAAACCTGATGTCATAAAAGGCCTCCTCAGCTTCGCAATGCCTTCATCGGTTGACTAACCGTTCGTGCTCCGGCGAATACCGAGCCCCATGGAATGTGATCCGCGACGCAGCGATTTCTATTTCGTGCATATCATCGGAAGAAATTTGCACCTCCAGTGCTCCAATATTCTCCTCCAATCGGCTCAGCTTAGTCGTTCCGGGGATGGGAACGATCCATGGCTTCCGAGAAAGCAGCCAGGCGAGAGCAATTTGAGCGGGAGTAGCCTGCTTGCGTGCGGCAATTTTCTCAAGCAGTTCAACTATTGCGCGGTTCGCCTTTCGATTCTCGCGAGTGAAACGGGGAACGGTGTTGCGGAAATCAGAGCTATCGAATTTTGTGCTTTCGTCAATTTTGCCGCCGAGAAAGCCTTTCCCCAAAGGGCTGAATGGCACAAAACCAATCCCAAGTTCTTCCAATGTGGGCAGCACCTCTTTTTCCGGTTCGCGAAACCAAAGAGAATATTCGCTTTGCACTGCGGCAACCGGAAGGACTGCATGAGCTCGGCGGATGGTCTGTGCCGATGCTTCGGACAAGCCGAAGTGCCTAACCTTACCTTGTTGGATAAGATCCTTCACAGCACCTGCGACATCCTCGATCGGGACCTCGGGGTCGACGCGATGCTGATAATACAGATCGATGGCGTCTATGCGCAGTCGTTTGAGGGAACCTTCGACGACTTTCATGATGTGTTCGGGCCTGCTGTTCAGCCGACTCCATCTCGCTTCACCTTCACGGGCAGGCACCCAGCCAAATTTTGTAGCGAGAACCACGCGGCCACGGAATGGGCTGAGCGCTTCGCCGACCAATTCCTCGTTTGTTAGTGGGCCGTAAACTTCCGCGGTATCGAAGAAGGTAATCCCCCGATCAACTGCGGCGCGAAGAAGTGCGATCATCTCCTTCTTGTCTTTGGGCGGTCCATACGAAAAACTCATTCCCATGCAGCCAAGGCCGATGGCTGACACTTCCAATTTTGCTTTACCCAATGTGCGGGTCGGGATTGATTGCTTTGTTGCTTTCATATTTCTTTCTGAATTTGTGGATGGCGAAATTTAGAAACTTACTTTTTTCGGCTTTCGAACACATCTTTTACTACCGGCACGGCGGACATAACGTTTGGCCATCCGGCGTAAAAGAGCAGGTGGGTTAATACCTCTGAGGCTTGCGCTTTCGTTAGGCCGTTATCCATGGCACGATTCAAGTGAAACGTGATTTGCGCGACTTGGCCGCTGGCAATTAACGCACTGACAGTGATTAAACTGCGATCACGGGGAGCAAGCGCAGGACGCAGCCACAAATCATGAAACAGCGGATTGCTCGTGTATTGCACCACGCCCTGTGAAACGGGACCTATGTTTTGTTCAACTGCAGCTGCTCGCTTTGATTCGGCAGCATCGTCGAGCGGCAACAACTGGCCTGAAGCGGAAGGAATCGCGTCAGTGCCAATCCCTCGTTCCTCGAAAACGTCATTGGCCACGTTCGTTGCTGCCATCGCATTCCCCCACCCGGAATAGAACGCGAGATGTGTTATCACTTCAGAAATCTCTGCTGGCTTCACTCCGCTATCAAGTGCGCCATTGATGTAAGTGGCCAACGCGGCTGGCTGGTTGCGTGCAATCAGTACTGCAACTGTAACCAAACTGCGGTCGCGCGCAGAAAGATCAGGCCGCTGCCAGACTTCGTTAAGTGTTGTTTCGGTGTAACGCTCAAGCGCTGGCGCAATCTTGCGAAAGGCATGAGCGCTTCGGTCCTTTGGATTATTCTCATTACTGTTCATAAGCTATTACTCCTTTCTCATGTTTCCTTAGTTCACGGTTTCACCATCACTTTGATGGCTTCGCGTTTGTCCATGGCACGGTAGCCGTCCGGCACCTCGTCGATGCCAATCACGCGGTCAAAGACGCAGCCGGGCTGAATGCGACCCTCAAGCACATCGGGCAACAGCTCCTGGACATAGGCGCGGACCGGCGCGGGGCCACCGCTGATGGTAATGTTTTTATAGAACGTCGGTTCCCAGGCAGGAGCCTTTGGATAATGAGGAACTCCGACGCGACCGATCGCACCACCTGGTCGCGCGATATTGACAGCCGTGAGCATGGATTGTTCGGTGCCGACGGATTCGAGCACGGAATGCGCACCAAAGCCGCCAGTGATCTTACGAACCTGCTCAATCGCTTCATCGCCCCGCTCCTTTACGATGTCCGTTGCGCCGAATTCCTTTGCCAGCGCGATCCGAGTCGGATGCCGTCCAAGCAAAATAATTTGTTCGGCGCCGAGGCGTTTGGCAGCGATGACACCGCACAAGCCGACGGCGCCGTCGCCGACGACTGCGACTTTTTTGCCGGGAGCGACTCTTGCCGCAACGGCTGCATGATGGCCAGTTCCCATTACATCCGAGAGCGTGAGCAGAGAAGCCAACAGCGCGTGATCCTCACGGACTGGCAGCACGAAGAGCGTGCCGTCCGCAAACGGTATGCGAATTGCCTCAGCCTGCGCTCCGCCCACTCCTTCACTGAAGCCAAAAAATCCGCCATGAACGCAAGATGTTTGCAAGCCTTCATGGCAAAACGCGCATTCGCCGTCGGAGAAGGCAAATGGCATCATGACGAAATCGCCTTTTTTGACCTTCTGCACCTGTTTGCCAACGGCTTCAACGACGCCGACCGCCTCGTGGCCCATGCGGCGGCCTTTTTCCGTGGGGGCCAAATCCTTGTAAGGCCACAGATCGCTGCCGCAGATGCAGGCGCGAGTGACACGCACCAGCGCGTCGGTGGGATTCACAATAGTGGCGTCGGGGACGTTTTCAACCCGCACGTCGCCAGCACAATACATTATTGTTGCACGCATAAATGTCCTTTCGTTCTCTTGATAAATTCGTTCTTCATCAGTCTCTCCTCTGTGATCAATCTACTTCGGGCCGATGAATCTGTCGTAGCTGATGATTGTCTCATCGTGTTTGCACTGTTTCGCGTTTCCCATATCGGGTTAACGCAAGCACATTGCCTCAAGTGAATGAGTCCTTCTCTCGCGATCCTGCGCTCCCTGTTGTAATCCTGCGGGAAACTAAGAATCTGTTTTAAAGCGAGCTTCGGAATTGATTTGGAGTGACGCCTACTACGCGTCGGAAGACTTGCGCGAAATGGCTGGGGCTGGTGTAGCCCACTTCGAGGCCAATGTCGATGAGACTGCGTGAAGTTTCGCGGATCAATTGCTGGGCGCGCGTGACACGTTGGCGGGTTACAAACTGCAGCGGAGTCATGCCCGTGGACTCCTTGAAAACATGGGCAAAATGCGAGGAACTCAGTTCCACCAGTTCGGCGAGTTGTTCGATTGATATTGCCTCTGCGAGATGCCCGGTGACGTAATCCTCGACCTTGCGAAGTTGGCGAATGGGGAGGCCGCCGCGATAGGCTAGCGTTTTGGCGGCGGCATCGGTGTATTTTTCAACCAGATGCGCGGCGAAGAGTTGAGTGAGCGCTGCGATCAGGGGCGATTTGCCGGGCACGCGTGCGGCGAGAAGCTCGGCGCAGGTGAGGCAGATGGGCCAAAGGATTTCGTCGCGTCCAAAATAATCAACGACCTGCACGTGGTCTGCCTTTCCTGGATAACGCGCCTCAAGCGCGCCCAAAAACGGCTCAACGGCGATGTGGATGGAAAGGTTATCGAGTTCCTCGCCGGGCGGAGACCGGAAGTCTACTTCGTATGGTGTGCGCGAGCGTGTGACAAACAGGTCGCCTCCGTGGATCTGTCGCGTGATCCATGTCCCACCCACGTCCCGTTCACGGAATTCCGCCATACCTCGAAGATTGCAGGAAATGTGAGGTTCTGGAGTGGCGGGCACGAGAAAATGATCCACCACGCGTGGAAGCCGCCAGCGCCGGGCATAAAGTCCTGGCCATTGGAGCGCCACGCTATCTGCCACCACTTCGCCTGCGAGATATTGTGGAAAGGCGGCGGCCGTACTGCGATCAGGGGTGGTCATTTTATTTGCCATTAAAGATACGCTATCGAATAGTTTAGCAGAAGCTGTTTGGAAATTGAATGCTTTGTTGCTTCGGAACTCCACGGACTGTCTGTCAATCTTCTCCATCTTCATTCATGCCTCATGAATCTGAGGCAATGTCAGGGAACGCGCGGCAGGTCTTTCCAGACGGGGCGTTTCCATGCGGGCATTATTCCATACGCCAATTGATGGCTGGCGCACTTGGTTGGAGGCATGGGTCGCGCACGCGTTGGGCGTGCCCGGTTTGTTGTCAGGCCAAGCCGGTTTGGAAACCGGCGCTCCGGTGAGGTGGGATTGAGTCGTGGGGAGGGTGCGAGGGTGGAGACGGGAATCAATGGATAATTGATAATGGATAATTTATAACGTCGGAAAAAAATCCAGGTGGGAATGGATCGTGGGGCGCGTGCGCGGTTGGAAGCAATTCAGAGGGATTAAATCGCGGGCCATGTCAGGGCGTCCGCAGAGAGACTGTCTCAAAAGTTTTTAGCTAGCACAGGCTTGATTCGAGTTGGAGCGGGCGAAGAAAGTAGAAGACGCTAACGGTGATCTTCGTCCTGCCATATGCCGGGTAGCGGTTGTGAGTGCGAAGCCCCACTTTTTGCGTTGCCGCATCAGCCGAGCCGCCATTTGTGCACCCACCGGCCGGGTTCCCCTTTTTGTCCGCCAGGTTTGATAGAGCACCCGCAGGTTGAGGGTTGCGCACAGCATGGCCCACTGGGTTTTTACTGCTGCCAGTCCCCACACAGTCCACCGACGGAAGCCCTCATGTTGTTTGATCTGGGCAAAAATGCGCTCAATGATCTGGCCCCGCTGGCTCCAGAGTGCCCGGGCCGGTGGTTCTTGAAGACGCTCTCGCATCGCCTGCACCTGGGGCGTGTGGGGCCGCACTTCCAGTTGCCGTCCCTTGGGGTCACGCGTGCACTGCGCCCGCACCGGGCAATCGCGCCAGTGGCAGCGATAACGCTCAACGCGCTGGCCTTTGTTGGTGGTGTGTCCTTCGTGATCCAGTTTTTTGCCCTGGGGACAGGTGACCGTCCGCTCCTTGGCGTCATAGTGGAAGTAACGCGTGGCGTAGGGTTGGTCCGCCGTGGAGGAGCCCTCCATGGGCGGAGCCAGCACATTTAAACCTTTTTCACTCGCTGCCCGCAAATCGGCTCCTGCTCCGTAGCCGGTGTCGGCCACGGTCAGGGTGTTCAACGCGGCGATGCCAACGTTTTCACGTCCTTGTTCAATCATCGGCACCAACTGTTCCACGTCCGTCTCCTGCCGGGTGGCCTCACAGGCCACGATGACGCCCGTCTTCTCATCAGCCAGGGCTTGCGCGTTATAGGCAAAGCGGTTTTTGCCATCCACCTTCATGCGCCGGGCCTCAGGCTCCACGGGATGATAGTAAGCGCGCCCGTCGGCGGCCAGTTGCGCCAGACCGCCTTTGATTTGTTCCCGCAACGCCTGACGCTCAGCCAGGCCAGCTGGCAGACGATAGCCCGGTTGTGCCCGCTCCTCCTGCACGATAGCCAGCTCGGTATGGGCCAGGGCTTCGTCCAGCGCGCTCAAAAGTTTTTCCATATATTCGCGGCTCCAACTGCTGGGGCCGGCGGCGCAGGCTTCGATTTTCGTGCCGTCCAAAGCCTGCAACGCCAGACCGACGCAGCCAGCTCGCACGGCCACCTGCACGGTTTGCTTGAAAATCTCGCGCAATGCCCTTTGGTTATCACGCCAGAAACGCCAGAGACTGTTGTGATCAGGTTGAATCAGCCCAGTCAGCCAGAGCAGGGACAAGTGCTCCCGACAGGCTGCCTCCAGTTTGCGCGTGGAGCGAATGCGGTGAAAATAACCATAGAGCCAGATCTTGAGCAGCAGACTGGGCGCATACGGCGGACGGCCTTCGGTGGCTGAAGGCATGACGAAACCCAGCAATGACAAATCGAGCTGGTCGACAAACTCGCGCAGGAAGCGGGCCGGATGATCCTTGGGCACCCAGTCTTCCAAGGCTGGAGGGAAAATAAACTGCTGTCCGTAATCAGGAGCAATCGCGTGAGCCATCATTTTCTTGGACGCTCCCCCCAAAAAACACATTCAAGTTTTGAGACAGTCTCCAGAGGTACGCCCTACCCTACAATTGTTTGCTGGCGCGAGGATTGCAATCATGGGTCGCGTGCGCGGATAAGCTCGATGGGATGAATGGAATCACCAACGGTGTCAGAATTCGACGGAGTCTCATTCCACCGAATAATTAATTGCTGGCGCGGTGGGGAGCGGCTCAGGGTTTCATGGATAGATCAGGCGGTAAAAACGGGTGCCGGTGGGTGGGCTGACGATGATGAAATTATTTGTGCCATCATTATGCACCGTTTCGGTGGGTGTGCTCCAGCTTGCCAAGTTGAGGTTTGATTTTTGCTGGAGGTTCCAACCTGTCAATGGCAAGGGCCAGGAGACGAGCACGGTATTCGTGGAGGTCACGGCAATTGTCAGCTCGGGATTTCTCCCGAGCCGCGCCACGCCAAAGGAACCGCCGGCATCGCCTGCGATCACGGGGCGACCGGATGCGTCGAGCGTCAGCGCGTAGGCATATTCGTTTGTGCCGGTGCCAAAATCGATCAAAGTTGTGCCTCCCGTGCCGAAGGAACCATCGATTGAACCATCGGAGTTGTAACGTTGCGCGAAGAATTTGAAGTTCACGTTTTGACTGGAACCGGCGATGACGATTTTGCCGTCGGGTTGGAGTGTGAGCGCGGTGGCGTAGTCAGCCGCAGCACCCACCTGGTTGATCACGGAACCGCCGCTGCCGAAGGAATTGTCGACGGTGCCGTTGGTGTTGAAGCGGGCGATGGCGACGTAGCTGTTGCCTCCCAGGGCAGCGCCACCAGCCATCAGGATTTTTCCATCAGGCTGGAGGGCCATGGAGTAGCCGATGTCCAGTGTTCCAGCGGCAACAGTGGCCGAGACACGGCCCAGGGAGCCGAAGGAGAAATCGAGCGCGCCATTGGTGTTGTAACGCGCCATCGCAAAATCTTCCTCAACACCGGAACCCACGACGAATTCCGTAAATCCACCGAGCAGATACTTTCCATCAGGTTGCAGTCGCATGGCGTATGCCTCGTTGATGCTCGGCGAGGTGAAACCCGTTGTCACCTTGCCGCCGCTGCCAAAGGTGGCATCCAATGTGCCATTGGTATTGTATCGGGCCAGGGCGAAAGTGGCATAGCCGCTGGTATCGCTTGCATCGCCTGCGGCAATAATTTTTCCATCGGGCTGGCTCAGCAGCGAGAGCACCTCGGAAGTTCCGCTGAAGGAGGTAACTATTCTGCCGCCAGTGCCAAAGGAAGGGTCGGGAAGGCCGTTGGTCTGGAAACGAGCCAATGCGAATGACTGCGAGCTGGTTGATCCGCCAGCGACAATTTTGCCGTCGGGTTGGATGGTCACGGCCGAAGCGACATCGTTTGAGCCCAGCGCGATGACCCGGCCGCCAGCACCGAAAGAGGGATCGAGCAGGCCATTGGTCTGATAACGAGCGAGCGCCATGAAGTTTTGCACCCCGTTGTTTCCAGAACCAGCAGCGATGATTTTGCCATCTGCCTGGACTGCCAGAGCCTTGGCCCGGGAACCGATGTCCGAGACATCGGCGGTGATGATGCCGCCGGTGCCGAAGTTGGTATCAAGGATTCCTGTGGAGGTAACGCGGGCCGCCATCATGACGCTGTTGTGCCCATTGATCTCTCTGGTGCCGGCCACCACGTATTGACCCGCCTGCAATCCGAAGGCGGCTGCGACATCATACGCCCCGGGACCGGTCGGGATGACGAGTTTTCCGGTGCCATTGAAAGTGGTATCAAACGCGCCAGCGGCGGTGTAACGGGCAAGGGTAAAATAGTCCCCACTGCTGGCGTTGGCATAACCGGCCACCACGATTTTGCGGGGCTGAGACAAATCTCCCTGGACAACCACGCCGACGCCGTAGTCTCCGAAACCTGGGACGCTGGCAATGATATTGGTGGTAACGCCCCCACTTCCGAAAGAGGTGTCCAAAGAGCCATCCAGAAGGTAGCGGACAATAGTCTGGTAAACATGGTTGTTGCCCGAGAAATCCCAATGATATCCCACTACAACCAATTTATCCGGATTTTGCACTGTGAAGTTTCCCAGTTGGTAACCGACGGCCTGAGCTTCGTCGATGTATGAGACAGTGGTAGTAGTAGTCTTCGTCAGCACCCGGCCGGTCCCGCCAAAAGCGGTGTCCAGCACGCCATTGGTGGTAAAGCGATAGACGGCGAAATCAATTCCATTGTCACCGCTTCTGGTGGCGGAACCAACACCGAGGATATTACCGGTGCCAAGGAGGAGCAGGCCATACACAGCATCGTTCTTGCCTGATGCGGCAACCAGCGCGATGCCGTTGTTGCCAAAGGAAGTATCAAGAACTCCATTGGTTTGATAGCGGGCGACCACCGCACCCACACCACCGGAGGATCCCAGGGACGGCAGCAGGTATCCGCCGACCACGATCTTGCCATCCTGCTGGATTCCCATGGAGGTGATTTTTGCAGCTTGGCCCAGATCTTTGGAAACAATGCCGGTGCCGTTGGTCCCGAAGGTGGTATCCAGCGAACCGTCGGAGTTGTAGCGTATAATGGTAAAGTCAGGATAGGTTGTGCCGATGTTGGCAAAGCCTCCGGCGACGATTTTACCATTCGCCTGCACCTTGATCGCGGTCGCGGCCGCACTATAATAGGTATTTGTCGGCACACCCACAGGAGTGATGACCGATCCGCTGCTGCCGAATGAGGAATCGAGCACGTTGTTTGTGTCAAAACGAGCGAGGACAAATGCGCCGCCCACGCCTGGGTAATCCTTGTTGGCCACGCCGCCGAGGATCAGCTTGCCATCCGGTTGGACTGCCATGGCATAGCCCTGGGCGTTTCCACCGCCGAAACCGGTGCGGACCTTGCCGGTTTTATTGAAGGTAGTATCGAGAATGCCGGGAGCGGCGTGCGCGGAGAAAAATTCTGAAAAGAAAATTGAGAACGTCAGCAGCAAAAACAGCGTGGGCTTTTTTGAGGCGAGTTTCACTTTCATATCCTTCCGATGGTTTAATTTTGATTAGTCTTTCTGAGATATTGAGACGTTACTTCCCTTCCGTTGTGCATATTCCTCTTTGGCTAAAGCTGTGTTGAGATTTCCGCTTTGGCTCCATGCATTCCTTCCAAAACGTCTTGACCCAACCAGTCAGGCCCGGAATTTAACCCGGGCGATGATATCTTTCAAATTTTGATTTTCAGAAATACTAATGGGATTGCGCTGCGGGTCGCGTGCGCGGTCGTGGCAATTGGAGTTGTGAGATCGGGGGAATTGTTAGTGCGGCGCGCACGGAGTGACGTGCCCTACCTTGAAAAAAAGAGACGCCGCTGAGGGCGTCTCGGGTGACTGACAAAAATATGTTTAAGGAGCGTGAACTAAATTTGGCTTTAATACTTGGCGACGGAGTGGTCGATTTCGTCAGACCAGGCGTTGATGCCGCCTTTAACGCTCTTGACGTATTTGTAGCCTTGTTCGCGGAGGAACTTCAGGGCTTTCATGGAACGGACACCGCTCTTGCAGTGGATGTACAACTGCTGGTTGGGATCGAGTTCGGTGAAGCGGTTCGGGAGTTCGCCGAGTGGAATCTGGGGGACGCTATCGACGTGGCAGATTTCGTATTCGTCGGGGTCGCGGACGTCGATGACCTTGATGTTAAGCTTGGGGTCGTCGAGGGCGCGTTTCATGTCCTGGACGGTGACTTCATCGGGGTTCGCGGAGGTGACTTCGGGTTCGGTCGGGATGCCGCAGAACACTTCGTAATCGATGAGTTCCTTGATGGTCGGATGGTCGCCGCAGATGGGGCACTTGGGATCGCGACGGAGCTTGAGCTCGCGGAACTTCATGTCGAGGGCGTTGAAGAGCATGAGGCGTCCGGTGAGGGAGGTGCCTTTGCCGATGGCGAGCTTCAAAATTTCGGTGGCCTGGATGCAGCCGACGATGCCGGGGAGGACGCCGAGGACGCCGCCTTCAGCGCAGCTGGGAACCATGCCGGGTGGCGGGGGTTCGGGATAGAGGCAGCGGTAACAAGGTCCGCCGAGGTGCGGTGCGAAGACGCTGGCCTGGCCATCGAATCGGAAAATGGAACCGTAGACGTTGGGTTTCTTGAGGAGAACGCAGGCGTCGTTGGTGAGATAACGAGTCGGGAAATTGTCGGTGCCGTCGACGACGATGTCGTATTGGCGGATGATGTCGAGGGCGTTTTCGCTGGAGAGCCGGGTGTTATGGATGACGACTTCGCAGGTCGGGTTGATGCCGAGAATGGTTTCCTTGGCGGAGTCGGCCTTGGGACGTCCGACGTCGGCAGTGGCGTGTATGATCTGGCGTTGGAGATTGGAGAAATCGACGGTGTCGAAGTCGACGATGCCAATTTTGCCGATGCCGGCGGCGGCGAGATACATGGCGATGGGGGAACCGAGGCCGCCAGCGCCGATGCAAAGGACGCTGGTGGAGCAGATTTTCTTTTGTCCGGCCAGGCCGACTTCGGGCAGGATCAGGTGGCGGGAGTAACGCCGTATTTGGTCATTGTCTAATTCCATATATCTATTTCTCTAAGAGGTGCGAGCGTAGTGCAGAAATAAAATAAATCAAGTCGATGAAATGAGGATTGGAAATGTGCAAAGTGGATGGATAGAATCGCAGGATTCGAATCAGGATGAATGCTCAATTAAATCCACTAATCACGGCGCAGCAATTAGGCAGGCTGTCCCAACTTAGGCCAACGCTTGCCATCGTTTTGGGCAGCGGTTTCCAACAGGCAATCGCAGAGATGCGAATCGAACTGGAAATCAGCTACGAAAAGTTGAAGGGATTTCCACCGGTGGGAGTCAGTGGACATGCAGGGAAGTTGATTTTGGGGTATCTGGGGAAGACGCCGGTGCTGGTTTTGAGTGGTCGGGCGCATTACTACGAGGGTCACGAGATGGAGCAAGTGACTTATGCGACGAGAGTTCTGGCGGAATTTGGGATTCGCGATTTGTTGCTGACCAATGCTGCAGGCGGGGTAAACCGGAAGTTCAAGGCGGGCGATTTCATGGTGTTAACGGATCATATTAACTTCATGGGAATCAATCCGTTACGAGGACCGACGATAGCGAAATTGCCGCGTTTTGTGGATATGACGTGCACTTATGACCAGCAATTGAGTCAGTTGCTGCATAAGGCGGGGAAATTGTGCGGATTGAAGCTGCAAAAGGGGGTTTACCTGGCGGTTTCGGGTCCGAGCTATGAAACCCCGGCAGAGATACGCGCCTTTGCGACCTTGGGGGCGGATGCGGTGGGGATGAGCACGGTTCCGGAGGCGATTGTGGCGCGTCAATGTGGCATCAATGTAGCGGGTGTCTCGTGCATAACGAATTTAGCGGCAGGCTGTGGCGGGGATACGCTCTCCCATGCCGAAGTGCTTGAGACTGCCGAACGAGTGAAGAATATGGCAGCGCGATTGCTTAACAGTTTTGCAAAATTGTATGCGAAGGGCTGATAAGAGAGCGGAACTGGTCGCGGCGGCATTGAAAGCACGCCAAATGGCCGTGGCACCCTATTCGAAATTCCAGGTGGGGGCGGCGTTATTGACGGACAAGGGTGAAATCATCACCGGCGCCAACGTGGAAAGCGCAAGTTATGGCCTGACCTGTTGCGCTGAGCGGGTTGCTTTGTTCAAGGGTTTGACGGAGGGTTTTAAGAAGTACGTGGCGGTTGCGGTGGTGGCTCGTGCACCGGGCACTCCAATGCCGTGTGGAGCGTGCCGGCAGCTTTTATCGGAATACGCCCCGGATGCGAAGGTCTGGACTGCCGACAGTAAGTTTCCAAAAAAGATAAAGGAATTCACGGTGCGCGAACTTTTGCCCGCGGCCTTTCTGGATGTTCCTTCTTAAATTGGTAATTTTATTTGGAGAAAACACGTATGTTAATTAAGTTAAGTTCAGAGAGTTGTCGTTGCGTACCATGAAGTCTGACGTCGTTTTCGGATTGGAAAAAGCATTTTGGCCCACGCTCCTGCTGGCTGCGGCCGGCGTGGTTTGCAATGCCGGCATCGGACGAAATCACCTATTTACAAAACCCTTCACCGGTCAGGACCTCCTGCTGAAGGTCAAACACGCATTGTCATCATCAAGTTACCCTACACCTGTTGACTGACTGGACAGTTTTGGATTCAATAAACATAACTTATGCAAATCGAAAGTCTCAAAGTCTTCTGCGATTTGGCTGAAACTGAAAGTTTCACCAAAGCCGCACAGATTAATAATGTCACTCAATCGGCGGTCAGCCAGCAGATAAGTTCTCTTGAGAGGCAGTTCAAGTCCCTTTTGATTGAACGCAGCAAAAAAAAGTTTCGGCTTACGCGCGAAGGTCAGGTGCTTTACGAATTTGCCAAGCAGATCATCCAGACTCACGATTCATTGCATAGCAAGTTGCAGGAGATTAAGGACATTATTTCCGGCACCATTCGTGTCGCCACCATTTATTCAATCGGACTTCACGACCTGCCGCCCTACATCAAAAAATTTCTCAAGAGTTATCCGACGGTCAATGTGCACGTGGAATACCGTCGTGCAAACCAGGTTTATGACGATGTGCTGAGCAACGTTGTTGACGTGGGTTTGGTGGCGTATCCCACTCGTGAAAGCAAGCTGGAAACTGTTTCCCTGCGCAAGGATCCGCTGGTGCTGATTTGTCATCCGCAACATCCGTTCGCCAAAAACAAGAGTGTCAAACTCAAGGCGATCACCGGCCAAAAGTTCATCGGCTTTGAACCGGACATCCCCACGCGCAAGGCCTTGGATAAAATTTTAAAGGACACAAACGTTGAGGTGAATCACGTGATGGAGTTCGATAACATTGAAACCGTGAAGCGGGCCGTGGAAATTGATGCGGGTATCTCCATCGTTCCGCAGGGCACGATTTTGCAGGAAGTCGCCAAGCAGACGCTCACTCAAATACAATTGGAAGACGGGGATTTTTATCGCCCGCTCGCAGCCATCTACAAGAAAAACAAGGTGCTGTCACCAGCAGTGAAGCAGTTCCTGGCCATTTTGAAGGAAGGCTGATCGATCTCGAGACTTTCAAGGTTTCATAAGAAAAACGAAAGAGACGACCAATTAAGGCCGTCTCTTTTTATGAAAAGGAACTATCAGTTAAACTACTTAAGATGGGCCGGGTTTAGCGGCTTCAGGTCTTTGGGAATGAACATACCTTCCTTGCGGATGAGTTCGCCATCAAACCACACTTCTCCCCCGCCCCATTCCGGACGTTGAATTAACACCATATCCCAGTGGACGGCTGAACGATTGCCGTTGTCGCAAACCTCATATGCCTGGCCCGGAGTGAAGTGCAACGAGCCGGCAATTTTCTCGTCGAACAAAATGTCGCACATCGGGTTTTGGATATAAGGATTGAAACCAAGGGAGAATTCTCCGATGTAACGTGCCCCGGCGTCGGTGTCCAAAATCTCGTTTAAGCGTTTGGTATTATTGGCGGTGGCTTTGATAATTTTGCCGTCCTTAAATTCGAGATGCACATTCTCGAACTTGGTGCCGGAATAAAGAGTTGGTGTGTTGAAAGTGATATATCCATTTACCGAGTTCTTCACTGGGCAGGAGAAGACTTCGCCATCGGGAATGTTGCGATCACCTTTGCACATTTTTGCACCAATGCCTTTGATGCTGAAGGTCAGATCCGTGCCGGGACTCTTCAAGTGCACGTGATCAGCTTTCTTCATTCGCTTCTCAAGCGGCGCCATCGCCTTCGCCATCTTTTGGTAATCCATGGTGCAGACGTCGAAGTATAAATTCTCAAAGGCTTCCGTGCTCATGCTGGCAGCCTGGGCCATGCTCGGACTCGGCCAGCGCAGGACCACCCAGCGGGTTTTGTTCACACGGTAGTTCAACACCGGGCGCATGATGCGCGAGTACAAGGACATTCGGTCACTCGCCACGTCCGAAGTTTCACTGGCATTCGCGCTTCCGCGAATCGCGATATAGGCCTGCATTTTCTTCATCCGGAACATCTCGAGGTCACGGACCAATGCAGCATGCTTGTCATTTGTGTCCTTTAGCACCTCACGGGTGATTCGCGTGTGCCGCACTTCCACGATCGGGGTTGCGCCTACAGCCCGCACCGCGCGCATCAACTCGACCGTGAACTCATCCGGCACATCGATCATGTCGAGCAATGCCTTGTCTCCCTTTTTCAACTCTGTTGAATATTCAACCAATAATTTCGCCAGTTTCGCGTATCGTGGATCAGTCATATCAATGTTTAAGTAAGCACAGAAGTGCGGATTGTCACAAAAATTAGTTCGTGGTTTTCTTGCGTTCGCGCGCCTTCTCCAGTTTTCGAAGGTTGCGCTCTTCCTTTTTCATCTCTGCGCGCAGCAAGCTCTCGGCCGACCATTTATTTCGCTGGGCATATTTGGTCAGTTCAAACAACCTGCGGCCAACAACCGCCTTGGAGAGCTTGCCGGTCCCGGCGCCTGCTTCCAACAACCCGGCTTTGCGCGCTTTCTTAAGCAGCTTTTCTGTTCGCATCAAGGCTGGCAGGTGTTTGGGGATGCCATCCAGCGCCGAAGGGCGCTCATGCTTGGTGCCCTTTTTCTCGGCTTTCTTGATCTGCTCCCACTGCGCCCATACCGCATCCACTGTTTTTACTTTTGAATTACCAAAAACGTGCGGATGCCTTCGAATCAATTTATCCACAAGATGGCGAGCGACCTTTTCAAAATTGAAGGCACCTCGTTCCTGCGCCATTTGACAGTGAAATACCACTTGTAATAAGAGGTCCCCCAACTCTTCAGCCATCTCATGATCGTCACCAGCCTCGATGGCATCCATAAGCTCATAAACCTCCTCGACGGCATGCCAACGTAAGGATTTATGATCCTGCTCACGATCCCAGGGACATCCCTTGGGTGAACGCAGCCTGGCCATCACCTTCAGCAAATCTTCAATCGCAGCAGTCTTTGGCATAAAATCGACCCACCTTCGAAACAACGCACAAACTTCGAAGAAAGTAAAATTCCTAATTAGCTCCACGGCTTCCCGGGGAAAACAGCTTACAAAATCACCAGATCATCCCGATGCATCACTTCCGAGCTGTCAAACTGTCGGGCGGTAATGGCTTCAGAAGTGTAATTGCAAATCCCACGCGCAAATTCAGTTCCATCGAGGTCGCAGATACGTAATACATCGCCCGCTGTAAACTCACCTTCACAGCGTACAACTCCGGGAGGCAGCAGGCTTTTGCCATTCTCACGCAAGGCAATTTTGGCTCCCTCATCCACAAACAACGTGCCCTTGGGATGATGGAAAAATGCGATCCAACGCTTGCGTCCCTGCAGACGTGTTGGTTGAGGAACGAAAAGCGTCCCCTCATCCTCACCCTTAAGAATATCCTCTATGACATTCGGCTTGCGTCCCGACGCAATCACTAACGGGACACCGGAACGAATAACGATCTTGGCTGCCTGGATTTTTGACGTCATGCCGCCAACAGCCGTCTCGCTATCTGTACCGCCGACCTGGCTTTCTATTTCACCATCTACCTGCTGAATCGTGGAAATCACGCGCGCCTCTGACTTTCCGAAGTTTTCAATAACCCCGTCCACAGTGGTTAGTATGACGAGAAGATCAGCCGGCAGCATTGAAGCCACCAGTGCGGATAGCTTGTCGTTGTCACCAAATTTCAGCTCAGTGAATGAAATGGCATCGTTCTCATTAATGATCGGCACCACCCGATGCTTCAGCAAGGTTACCAGCGTATTACGTGCGTTGAGATGCCGCTCATGTCCCTGCAAATCCTCATGCGTCAACAATACCTGGGCGACGTTAATGTTGTGTTTGGCAAATAATCCTTCGTAAGTGGCCATCAAACGCGATTGTCCCACGGCAGCGCAAGCCTGCAATTCAGCCAGTTCAGCGGGCCGCTTTTTATAACCCAACGCGCCCATGCCTGAACCCACCGCGCCAGAAGAGACCAGCACAACTTCCCTTCCAGCCCGGCATTGCTCTGCGACCTGAGCCACCAATTGTTCCATCTGCGCCAAATCGGGCTGTTTCCGGCTATCGGTCAGAACACCGGTGCCCAACTTGACCACGATACGACTTACATTTTTTAGCAACTGACTACGCACTCCATAAATCGTAATGAAAGATTTGGCACGTGTCGAGAACTGGCGTGGTGGCAACCGACTCCAAGGCCCGCTGCTTCGATGCAATTTGAACTTTGAATTTTGGATGAGGCCTTGGCATAATGGCGGCATGCGCGACGAATCACTAAACTTCCTTGAAGCTTTGGTTAATACCCCCAGTCCGACGGGATATGAAACCCGCGGACAACGTGTTTGGCTCGATTATGTGAAGGCTTTTGCCGATGAAACGTTTTCCGACGCTTATG
Organism: Pedosphaera parvula Ellin514; assembly: GCF_000172555.1. Lineage (NCBI taxonomy): Bacteria > Pseudomonadati > Verrucomicrobiota > Pedosphaerae > Pedosphaerales > Pedosphaeraceae > Pedosphaera > Pedosphaera parvula. The sequence goes on along the minus strand of NZ_ABOX02000022.1, from coordinate 61,793 downwards.
GAAATTGTGTCGCCGTTTTGAACAAAGGAGGCTCTCCAAAACTCATGCTCGCAGCCCATGCGGATGAAATCGCCATGGGTGTGAATTATATCGATCCCGAGGGTTTTATTTACGTGAAGAAAATGGGCGGCATCGATCCAGCCATAACCAAGGCCCAGCGCGTCATCATCCACACCCGCAATGGCCCGGTAAAAGGCGTGGTTGGAAACGTCGCGCCGCACCTTACCAGACAGGAAGAGGACCGTAAATTGCCAAAGATGCATGACCTTTTCATCGACATCGGTGTGAGCAGCGCGAAGGAGGCAGAAAAGTTGGTGCGAGTCGGAGATCCGATAACCCTTAATGACGAGTTTGAGCTTTTGCGCAATGACCTGGCCGTGGCGCGCGCCTTCGATAATCGAATCGGCACCTTCGCAGTCGCAGAAACTCTGCGCTTGCTACAACGTTCCAAGGGCAAATTGCAGGCAGAAATCTGTGCCGTTTCCAACGTGCAGGAGGAAGTCGGGCTCCTCGGTGCCCGCCAGATTGCCTACACGCTTAAACCGGACGTGGCACTCGTGGTGGACGTGACCCATGCAACAGATTTCCCGACCGTCAACAAGGCGCAGCATGGAAATGTAAAGATCGGCCAGGGACCCACCGTGACGCATGGTGGCTGTAATCATGCCGAAGTGGTTAACCGGATTGAAGAGCTCGCAAAGGCGAAAAACATTCCACTACAGCACGAGGCTATTTCCAACACCAGCGGGACCGACACCGATGTGATCTTCTGGACCCGGGGCGGCATACCCAGCGCCCTGATCAGTCTGCCCAACCGCTATATGCACTCACCTGTGGAAGTAGTAAGCCTCGCGGACCTGGAAAAGATTCCGGAATTAATGGCCGCCTTTGCTCTTTCCCTTAAGAAGGGGGAGGAGTTCAAGGTAATCATCTAATTTCCCCGCATGACCGCGGTAAGCCTTGATTGTCGCCGCTCCCCCTCAATTGGCAGACAAAGAATCTGCTATTTCGCTGGCCAACCAAACTGAACCAACCAGTTTTGCAGCGTTTTATCCATGACTTGACCGTTCTTTAGCGCAACCAGCAAAGCTACTCCTCCCAGATCCTGCACCGACTGAACATTCGTAAGCACCTGGTTGCGGAGGTCCATCGTGATTTGGACCACATCCTTGGGTTGTTTCATATTCAACACCGTAGCCTTGCCGAGAGTAAGGTTTAACGTATCAATTCCAGTGAATTTAAGGTGGGTTTGCAAGGTCTTATTGGTACCCGCCGGATTGATTTGGCCATTGGTTTTCTGCATCCTCGCTTGCAACTGCGCGACATTGAGGTTTCCGTTTTTGTCCTCTACAAGATTTAGTTGTGCGAGATTAAATCGAACCAGCTTGCAATGCAGCTTGTGGGAAAGAAGCGAGTCTCGATCGTATTCGACGTGCAGTTCGGGCAGATCAATTAAAGGTGAACCACCAAATTCCGCAGTGTTATAAATAACCAAATTTTCAATCGTGACCCTGGAATTAAAGATACCGACCTGCATCCTGCCGATTTTTACATCAAGGCCAGTCTGACGTCTGATCCGGTATTCAGCCACCTCCTTCGCGATGGTATCGAGCAACAAAATGCCAGCGATCACCAGGACAACCAGCAGAATGAAGAGGCGAAAAGCCCATCGGAACAGGAACTTCATGGTCTCCTTCTACCAGACTTATACTCACTGAACAATGCCATTTGCGACATCCCTAACCGATAGCCGTTACAGCTCAAGATCCTCGGGTTGAACGGAGAGACATTCATCCTGATCCTCCCAAACTGCGGCCGGATAATGATCCAAAAGTTTTGGCATAATTTTGGTGCTGAGCGTTACGAGCATTTGTTCTGCCTGCTCAACAGCATTTTCATAGGCAAGATCGTAATTTGCAGCGCTCTTGCGTTGCTGATTATCCCAATGCGCGACTGCGTGAATGGGAGCATACCGCGCTGCCCAGGCATCAAGCTCGGCTCGCAAGGTTGTTGGAATTTCTTCAAAAGACACCGCTGTTTCAGTGCAGTGCTGGCAGATCAATCCGGATTCCCGAACGTCACGAGTTAACAATGGCAATAGCGGCGCCCGGCAACAAGGAGCCTCCATATATGCGGCAGGAGCAGTCGCCAAACGCTTCAACCAAACTTGACGACGATGCCCCAACTGGGCGGCCAGGCGATAAGCTCCCAATAAAGGATGCGACAGCCGCCAGACGCGGCCCTCCAACTGGCCCAGGGTTTGGGCCAGCCATCGCGCCAGAGTCAAATCATCAAAATCCTGGAAGGCCAGGCTATATTCCTTCCACAGTCGGTCCAGGCGAGAATCTGTGTTCAGTGCCATCGGGGAAAGCTTGGCCTTTCCCGGGAATTTTGTCGAGCCGACAGGTTTCTCCCTCCCGAACGCTCAGGCGCGGCAAGACAGCTTAACCATGCCACATTGACACAGCCACAGGCTTGCAGTAATGATGCCCCATGAGAACAGGCTCCAATCACGATTTTAAATCCATTGTGCACAGACGCGAGTCTCGGTTTGCATTTCCATCACGCCTGGCTGCAAAAATTGTTTTGGTGGCCTGTACCTTCGCCACACTCACCGGTGCTGCCTGCGCCGCGGACTGGTATCGCTTTCGCGGGCCGGATCTCAATGGCATTTCCAAGGAGACGGGTTGGCAGGTGAACTGGCCGGCAGACGGCCCAAAACAACTTTGGAAAGCATCCATTGGCACCGGCTTTTCTTCCCTGGCAGTCAGCAAAGGACATGTCTATGCGATGGGCAACAAGGATGACAAGGACACTGTATACTGTTTCGCTGCGAACTCTGGTGCAGTGGTATGGAAACATACTTATGATTGTCCATTGGATCCCAAGTATTATGAAGGCGGTTCCAGCAGCACGCCTACAGTCGATGGCGACCAGGTCTACACGATGAGCAAAAAAGGTGACCTCTATTGTTTGGATGCCAACAAGGGTTCTGTTATTTGGTCCACCAATGTGAACAAGGGACTTGGCCTTGAAATTCCAACCTGGGGTTTTGCTGGTTCGGTATTAATCGAAGGAGATCTTGCCATTCTCAATGTCGGTGAAGCAGGCACGGCTTTCGATAAAAAAAACGGCAAGGTGGTATGGAGTTCAGGCAAGGGTGTCTCCGGTTATGCAACTCCGGTCCCGTTTGATTACGAAAAAAATCGTTGCGTTGCCATTGTTGCCGCAAAAGACCTGGTGGTCGTGAATGTAAAGAATGGCAAGGAAGTGTGGCATTATCCCTGGAAAACTCAGTACGACGTGAATGCCGCTGAGCCCATCATTGCAGATGGCAAAATTTTTGTTTCCTCGGGTTACAATCATGGCTGTGCCATCATCGATATCAGCGGTGGCGAACCGAAACAGCTCTGGGAAAACAAGAATATGCGCAATCATTTCGCCAGTTCCGTCCTGTGGAAAGGTTTCATTTATGGCGTGGACGAAAACGAACTCAAGTGTCTCACCTGGGACACAGGCGACGTAAAATGGAGTGAAAAAAGTTTCGGAAAAGGTTCGCTCATGTTGGCTGATGGGAAAATCATTGGATTGAGTGACAAGGGTGAATTGATGGCCGCCGAAGCTTCGCCCACAGAATTCAAACCCGCTTCCCGCGCTCAAGTACTCGGCGGCAAATGTTGGACCGTGCCCGTCCTGTCGAACGGAAAGATTTACTGCCGCAACGCTCGTGGCGATTTGGTTTGCCTGGATGTAAGCGCCAAGCCTTGATCCAAATTTTAAGACTCCTCCATTGAGGAGTTGGTGATTTTCAAACGCATGGCCCGGTCGGAGACAAACCTGACCGGGCCTCCGTTTTAGTCGCAACGGGAGATAAATCCCAGGTTTGTGCAATCTCCCACGCCTCAAAGTTTCCCGGCAGCACCAGTTAACGCAGACACTTCTGAATCTCATCGGCCAATCGATAGCCGGCAAGTGCGGCTCTGCGCTCTGCAACAGCTTTCGCATTTTTGGTATAGTCGCCCGGCAATGAATGCGCTCGCTCCGGACTGGTGCTGCCTTTCAACTCACCTTGCAAATATCCTTTATCCAATGCGACCGCCCTGCTCCGCTCCAAGCCCGTAAATTCAGACCACTCAGCAAAGCCACCAACACCAGCAGGCAAAGCATTTTTGTTCTCAATATACATATATATTTGCAGCCCGCTGGATTATATGTTGATTTCAAATAAAAGCCGGCGCAAATCCTTCCTTTTCTTGACATTTAGCACTCCGCTGATATGATAGTCGCACTCTCATAATAGAAAGCCGCTCGATACTCAGTCTTTAACCGTTCTTTTTTTGATGCGTTCCATTTTTGAATCGGATGCGTTTTATGGTTTTCAAAACTTTGATAGGATTCTGCATTGCTGCCTGCTTATGGGTACTTATTGGCATGCCCTATTTTCAGGCATACCAGCGCCGCAAGCAGCTGAAGCTTAAAAAGCAGGCGGAAAGCAAAGCTTGCCGGGAAGTTCTTTGATCAGCCTTGCAGAGGCTTTGCCATGGCTGGCAGGGCTATCGTTTTGCTTCAAGGGTTCACTAATAAGGACGGAGTTAAGGAATTTTTGTCGGCTCGGCGCGCCTGTTCACCCATTGATCCACCCTTGGTAACTCCCGGTCTTTCAGATCAGCCTTCAACCGAATTGTCTCAGCTACTTCTTTTGCCTTGGTCAATCCATCCATGGAGAGATGAGCGGTTACGTACTGGACCAGTTCATCAGCCCGGCCATTGTCAGAAAATGCTCCCATAATCGACGGCACATATCCATTGCGCCGAAAAGCCTCCACGCGTTTTAACAAATCTTGAAGATGCTCCTGCGTGAATTGCCATGCCAATTCTCCATGCTCACCAAAAGTTGCCACTTCGCCAACCATACGCGTCGCTTCCTGTGGAACGGTCTCGTTGGTCAACGAAATTGCCAGATTCTCCCTGGCCAACTCAACATCCAATGCACCCGCCAGCGCGCGATAATAAAGCTGCCGTTCTTCCGTTCCTTTTGCTTTGCGCGCCAGTTCATGGATTTCATCATAGGTCTTTTTGTCGCTGTAGCGCCCCACAATTCTTAAAACAGGTGGACGCAGGTCTGCCGAAAGGGATTCCGGGTTGGTCAAAAATTTTCCATAACGCAACCTTGCCTCGCTCATCACACCCTTATCTCCAAATTGACCTAACAAGGAAATGACCCGACTGCGCAATAGCGTATCCGTGATCGTCTCACCCGCTTTGGCTTCCCAGCCTAATCGGGCCAACTGTGGCTGAATCAAAGTGCACGCATACTGCTCGAAAGCCGCCCGCTGTTCCGTGCGCCCTTGCTCCAAGTTGTCGAACAATTCCAGCACTGACAAAACCTGGCTCCAGATGGCCCACGACTTCTCATTTCGCAACGACTCAACCAGGGTTAAATAGCTTTCGACCGAACCCCGGTTTGCTTCCACCATTCCCCAGCTGTCTTGAAGCAAATCGAGCCGATCAATCTCCGGCAGTTCGTGGATATGTTGCACCAGCCTTTGAAACAACTCGGGTTGATATACAACCCGATAATACCCCGCATTCCCAGCATTGGCCTTCACGATCTGGTTGCAATTAGTGAAGTAAACTGTGCCCCGGGATTCTCCAAGCAATGTGTAAACCGATTTGGCAGCAACATTCGAATGTTCTCCACGAGACAAGCCTGCGTTCGCTACCGAACCGATCAAAGCAATGGGAATCCTCCATTCCAGTGGTTTGGCATTGGGATCCCGCACCGTGAAACGCTCCTGTTCGAGGACCACCAATTGTTTTCCATCGATACACTCAGTTTTCACCTTTACCAACGGCAATCCCGGCTGCTCAGTCCATCCCGCGGCAATTGCCTGCACTGGCTTATGGGAAGCTTTTCCCAGCGCCTCCCAAAGATCAGCAGTTGTGGTATTTGAAAACCGATGCTTGGATAAATAACTGTGGATGCCGGCACGGAACGTTTCCTCGCCGAGATAATTCTCGAGCATGCGCAGAAATGCCTGTCCCTTTCGGTAGGTAATCTGGTCGAAGGCATCGTTCGCCTCACTCTCATTTTTAACCGCCTTCTGAATCGGGTGCGTGGCACTCCGCGCATCATCGCTCATTACGCCTGCCTTATCCAAACTTGCGGCGAGCGAAACCTGCCACTCAGGATTGAAATGGTCCGTCGCCTTGGACGCCATCCAGGAAGCGAACCCTTCATTGAGCCAAAGATTATCCCACCACGCTGTGGTCACGAGATTGCCAAACCATTGGTGCGCCATTTCATGGGCAACGACACTGAACACTCGTTGCTTCGTTTCTGCCGAACTGGCCTTCGGATCAAACAGCAGCAGTCTTTCGTTGTAAGTAATGCCGCCCCAATTTTCCATGGCCCCTTGAAAACCGCCCGGAACCGCAATCAAATCAAGCTTCGGCAATGGATACTTGATCCCAAAGTATTGATTGTAATAAGCCAAAATGTTCTGCACCGATTCGAGTGCATAGTGTCCTTGTTCCTTTTTCCCTTCAGTGGTGATGATACGAATATCCACTCCTTCGGTTGTTCCTTTCAGCGCTTCCAACTCACCCGACACCAGCACCACTAAATAACTTGCCATCGGCGGTGTGCGCCCAAACTTTACCTCTTTCATTCCGTTGGAGAGTTTTCTCTCCTTTTCCACTGGCATGTTGGAAATCGCCAGATGCTTTTCCGGCACCACCACCGTCATTTCGAAGCTCGCGCGAAAAACCGGCTCATCCCAACAGGGAAACATTCGACGTGCATCGGTCGGCTCCATCTGGGTTCCCAACATCACTTTTTTGCCAGTCTCCGTGGCATACTTCACGTAGAACAATCCCTCCGCCTTTTCTCCAATCTCACCCGCAAACTCCAACTTTAATTTGTACTTGCCCGCAGAAATTTCGTTCGGAAGCCCCAAAGTCAATATCTGTTGCTCCTTGTTCAACGTGGGTTTAAGCGCCATCTCCTTGCCGGTGAAAAGCGTTGCTGACGTGATCTCCAAATTCAATGCATTCAGCACAATCTCCCTCACCGGCTTACGCACCTCGATGTCCACCACCACTGTGCCGCGCGTGGTAAACTTTTCCAAATCCGGTTCAATACGAATCGCATAGTGCCGCGGCACCACGCTCTTCGGCAACTTGCCCGGCGTCGACTCGAACGAAAATGGAGCTTCAGCAATCGCAGGCAAAACCACTGCCGTCAGGACGAAACAGACCAGCACAGGCAACCACCGGAAAATTCTCATAGCCGGAGAATCAGCAAAACAGCCCGTAACGTCAACGAGCTTTAACCACGACCGCCTCCGCCTCCCAGCGCGAGGCGGGCTCTTTCACTTTCCGGCGGTCGGAAGAAGAATAGGCAAGCCAGACGCTGTCACCGATCATGGATGCTGCAGACGGTAGAACTTGTTTCCAGGCGTGATGAGATTGGTGACGTAATTAAATCCATTCGTGCTCACCGGCGTGGGTGAAACGATAAGCCAGCTATTCGATGCTGTCACACTGCTGTTGCTCTCCAGCACGAAACCCGGGGCCGGAGCGGCCCACGAAAGAACGACGTTATTTCCAGATTGCGTGAGGAAGAGCGTGGGTGCCCCCACCGTTTGCACGGCCGAAAGCGCCCAGAATCCGCCGGTCAACGAAAAATTGCCGCCGGACATTGGGGTGCTGGCATCGTGCTGGCCGATGGTGCCGTTGACTTCAAACAACCCGCCGCTGCTACGACCACCGCCGCCAGCAATTTTATACCAATCGATGCTGAATGGTTGCGCAAAAACGGCATGGGCGCAGAACAACAGGAGCAGGAGAAATAATGTTTTCATTGGTTGTAAGTCGATGTCAGCGTGCCGGACCAGTAATAGTCCGCGCCATATCGGGAGAGGGTGACAGTGGTCAGATGTTGACCGGCATCATACGTCCGGCCAAACGTGCATTCAAAATGAACGACATTTTGCGCATCCGTGTAAATTTGTTGTGATTGGCCGCTGGCCGAATTGCCAAAGGTTGTATAAAAGTTTATCGGCGTGCCGGAACTGTTTATGCCCATGCACGCCACGGTTACGTTCCCCGACGAAGGCAGAACACCAATGTAAAAACCACCATGCGTGCCATCCCGCTCCAGCAGCACTGTATCGGTTCGAGCAATCACCAGACCGGAGGTGACATTCGTGCTGTTGACACGACGAACCACCAAACCCGCCGGCGATGGCAGTTCTGAGGTGCCGATTTCCGAGCCGGACCGAAAAGTGCCCGTGACCTGGGCCGGACCCGCCACTTGCATGGAGCCAGTCACCAGCGCCGAACCCGACACGGAGAGTGCATTCGCGCCGGGGTTGTTCGTGTTAATGCCTACGCCTCCGCTGGCGCGAACCAAAAACTGGTTGGGGCTCGTTGAAATAAGATCCGCATTCTGGGAATCTCCCCAGGCAAACGTGCCGTCCTGTAGCGCAAAGGCGCGGAATCCAGCCGCCATGCTGAATTTTCCCGCCGCGGAATTTCCCGCGCCACCAGGCACCACCGAACTGAGGCCGGAAGCCAGGTTGGCCCTATAGCTCGCATTATAATTCGAATACGCAATCAGACTTCCACCGCCAATGACCGCGCCCAGTCCGGAAGCGACGTTGCCGATGCCTCCGCCAATCGTTGAAAACGATCCGTTGGTCAGAACCTGGTTAAACCAACCGCCACCGATGACAGCAAAATTTACATTGGTCTGGATCGTGTTGTCGAAGCCTCCGTCGATGACCGAGTAGGAATAGGAGGAACTTGGCTGAATCACATTACCCTGCCCGCCGCTGATGATTGCGAAATTGGCGTTGGTCTGAATGAGATTGCCTGAGCCGCCGCCTATGGTTGAGTAGTAGGCCCCTGACTGGATCGTATTGTTGATCCCTCCGGCAATGAAGGAGTAACTCGCACCGTTGGTATTGGACTCCCCGCCGGCGATGACCGACCATAGCGAGCCTTGCTGAAGGTCATTGAATTCGCCGCCACTGATCACGGATTCATACGCATTGGTTTCAATCATGTTCTGCCAGCCGCCGGCGATGATCGAATGATCAGCATAAGCCTGGATGGTATTGGTATAACCACCACCGATGATTGCTCCACCCGCCCCATATCCGATGGTGTTTAAATTGCCACCGCCGATGCTCGCAAGGGAGGCATTGAGTTGAATCGAGTTAAATTGGCCGCCGCTAATGGTCGAATCCCAGCCCTGGATGTTGTTGCCAAATCCTCCCAGGATCGCCGCATCGTTCACGTTAGGGCCGACTACATTGCCGGAGCCCGCGCCGATAAACACGCCGCTGGAATTGGAATAAATCAGATTCGGGCCACCGCTATAACCGCCACCCACGATCACATCACTGCCCGAACTGGGTTGTGCCACCGAGTTGGAGATATAACCGCCAATCACATTGCCAGCGTTCAAACCGCGCGTGTCCGGCTCGAACCGCATTACCCGGGTGTTATTGACCCGGACTTCCAGTGGCTGGTTATCAGCCGTGCCGAGATAGTTCGAACCCGGAACTGTATTGGTATTGCCACCGGTACGCCAGAAACTGGACGAATTCAATCCATTCAACGTCGCCGCGTTCACCCCCGTCAAGCCACTGCCATTGCCGCTGAAATTACCGTTGGCATTATTGAAGGTTACCGCGCTACCGTAGGAGCCGCTCAAGTTTGCGCTGGGCACCGCACCACTCAATTGTGTGGCCGGCAGCGTGCCGGTCAGGTTGCTCGCTGTGTTCGCAAAAATGGCATACGGCGTCGGCGTCACCGGTTGCAACGGAGTCAGCACGGTGTAGCTGCCCACTCCATTGGTTCTGACATCCACTTCCAGCCAATAATTGCTGCCGGTGAAAACGCCTGCGCCAAAGTCTATCCCCGTGGTGAACAAACCGTTGGTCGTCGGAATGGCATTGGTCACAAAGGCGCTGCCGACCTGCGCCGTGCCAAGCGAATCCAGGTATACCTTGAAGCGAAAATCATAAAGTCCATTAGCCGGGCTGCCACTCGTGTTCAGCCGACCCTGGTAAGTAAACAGCGTACCCTGGGCGACGACCGGGGTAACAGCAGTGAATAGACTGGCCAGTACAGCGCCAAGCAGGAGAAGAGACTTGCATTTCATAACATTTTGGCCAATCGAGCTTTGATTAGAACAATTAATTCACTAGGAATTCCGTTTTCCGACCCAAGAACAGCACCCATTGAGGCGCGAATTTGGCAGCATGAAAAGTGCCATTCTCAAGGGAAAATCAGGTAAGTTTGTTGATAAGTCAGGTCTTCACGGAATACTGATTTACCATGCGTCGGAGAAAAGGGCTCATTGCCTTTCCGAACCCGCCAAAAATTGAAGAGAACTATTCAATCAAACACCGAATACCGGGAGGAATCTGCGTGACTGCCAACGCGATCCCTTTCCACTTTATTATAAGGGGAATCACCCCAATGGACGTACGCGGTCCTTTTGGTCTAATCTCGTCCCCGAGCCAACTTGGCCCATCATCATTCGGAGAAATTACATGGCCCCACGCAGACGTGTTAGAAAGTTCCTTCTGGGGCTTGCCCTGTTTGCATTCTTTATTCTTTTGCTGGCGGCTTCCTTGCCCCTCTGGCAGCCCTGGCTTTTAAAACCGCTTTCAAATCGCCACGGCCTCCATTACTCAACTTATGAAAGAGTCGGGTATGCACGCTTTGCCTTGATCGATGTTGCCTATACCAACAGCACCACCACCGTAACAGCCAAACGACTCGAGGCATTCGTCCCCACGGTCTGGCTCTTTAAAAAATTCACGACTGGGCAAAATCCACCAAACTTCCTTCGCATGGATGATTGGCTGCTTACCCAGCAATCTCCCGGCTCAAACGCACCGCCAAACAAACCCGTCTCTCCTTACAATACGGTCCAAACAATCAACGAAACACTCTCAACTCTGCACCGTTGGATACCCCAGGCGCTTCTCACCAACGGCGCCATGCAAGCAAATGCCCTCACGGTGCGAATTCCCAATGCTCGCTGGCAAAACGGCAGCCTGACCGCTGAGATGAACCTGCCCAAATACGGCAAGAGCCTTGCGCTTCAGCTCAAAAGCGACAAGGCGGGCAGTTCCGACATCCTAATTGATTCGCCCGATTTGGAATTGAGTTCAACCATCCATGTCTCACAAATCCCGACGGCACTGAGTCTGCAGGCAACCAATCTGTGGCGGGGCAATCCAGTGATTCTCACCGGCAGCTTTCGTCCTGATGCAAAACTGCCCGAACAAGCAACTCTCCAAGCCGAACACTTCGATCTCCCTGCAACAATGCTCAAACCGGTGAATTATCAGGCGCTCACCGGCTCACTCTTCGCGCATTGGGAAAGCAACCATTTCGTGCTCGACCTCAGCGCCAATGCTCAGCCGGAGAAATCCGAACCATCACAACTGCCTCCGCTTGACCTCACTCTTCATGCTAAAGGCGACACCGAAAGCGCTACCATTGAAACCGCGCGTATGAGCGCGCCCTGGCTAATTGCTGAGCTGACTCAAAGAGCCACCATCCACTTTCAGGGTCCCTTGCTCACCAACCAGGTGACTTTCAGCCTTGTCTCAGATTTAAGCCGCCAACCTTTGGCGCAGTTGCAAGGCATGATACATGGTCAGGTAATCTTTTCTCCCACCACGAATCACTTCCCGGAAATCGCTTTTGACCTGACCGGTTCAAATGTCATCGCACCAAAAGTGAATCTCAGGACCCTGGCATTCCACGGCCAACTGCTCTGGCCAGTTTTGGCACTCAAGGAAGCAAATGTTGAGTTAGCAGACGGATCCAAAGCTTCTCTCAAAGGCGAAGCGGATCTCAAAGCCAAATCCATCCGCGAAGGTGAGGCACAGTTAAATGGAACTTTTGGCCGTGAATGGCTGCCAACCGGTTATTCCTTCAGCAACAGCGTTTTATCTGCACACTTTTCAGGTCCCTTGAAAGATCTTTCCCATTCCGGAAAAATCAACCTCATCCATTTCACCAGTCCTGATTTGAAACCTCTGGACCTCCAACTGAATTGGAATGGACGAGCGACCAACTCATTGCATTCTGAAATACTTCTCTCCGCTGACGCCTCGTCTCTCGCCTTTAATGGCACGGTGCAGGCTTCCACGAATCAGGCAACCCTCATTGTCGACATTCTGACTTTGCAAACAAATGGACAACCGGTTTTGCAGCTGGAGCATCCGTTTCACGCATTTTTGCACCCGAACGATTCTCAGGGTTCAGGTTCCAACCACACCTACTCCGTAAAGCTGGATGGCTTGAACTGGATTGGCGGCGACAAACAAGTGAGCCTGCAAGGCGATATCCACTGGCCTGAGCACGGCAATCTCACCAACACAATTCACGAAGTTGATTCGGGGCTCTTCAATGGTTTTCTGCTTAAACCATTGCCGAACCTTAAAATCAACGACCTGCTTCTCTCAGCCAACTGGAGCAATGGACCAGCTCGTTTTGAGGCGCGCCTTTCCTCTGAGGGCACAACTCCCCGGGGAATTCCAGTTGCCATTTCGGGAAGCATTTCTGGAGATGGCGGAGGCATTTCAATCAGCAACCTTCTTGTTTCCACCAAAGGGGCGCCCATCTTTTCCGCAACCGGCTTCCTGCCCGTTATTATCAGGCCGGATCATCCAACCAACCTCGTTGATCTTCTCCATGACAAGCCGCTGGATCTTCAAGCGATCACCCAGACCAATTCCGCCTTTTGGGAAGAGATTGCCTCGCTTACTGGAGTCGTCCTGCAAGACCCACATCTGAATCTGAATGTTTCCGGCACCTGGGATTTACCGCAGGGAAAAATTACCTTGCGAGCACGCCAAATCAAACTTCCTGAAACCAAATCCAAACTCCCGGTGATGGACAACCTTCAACTCGAAATGAGTCTGGATAAATCTGTAGCCCGCATTGACAACCTCTTCTTTGCTGTCCAAGGACAACCAGTGCGTGCTTCCGGTGAACTTCCCTTGAGCGAGGAGGTCTGGAAGAAGTTGATTCAAAAACGTACGCTGCCCGATTTGCTGCACGCGAGGGCTCACATCCTTGTTGAGAACGCACAAGTGGCGGCTTTCGCTCCCCTGCTCCCGACCCTGCTCACCCCGCAGGTGTCATAAACCTCAACCTGGCCATTTTGCCCGGCCTCAAACTGGACGGAAAACTCACTCTGGATGGTGTCCAGACCCGTCCTTTGGGCGCATTGGGGCCGTTACGAAACATTCAGGCCCAAATGCAATTTCTTGAGCGAGCCGTTACTTTGAAAATTGCCACGACCGTGGGCGGATCCCTGGTCTACATCGATGGCAACGCCGATTTGCGCGGTGAGGAATGGATGCACGGCGACCTGCCACCTTTCAATGTCAAAGTGCATGGCTCGAATGTTCCGCTCGCCCGACAACCGGATCTGATTTTGAGAAGTGATTTGGATCTCGCAATCAACCGGACCAACAACAGCCAGCCGCTGATCTCGGGAACACTTCATTTGCGTAACAGCTTCTTTCTTCGGGACCTCCGTGGTTTGGTTCCCGGTAGAATTGCAACACCCGCGGAGCGACCGCCTTATTTCAGCATTGATATTCCATTCCTGGCAGACTGGCGTCTCAACCTAAACGTGGTGGGCACCCGCTTCCTGCGAGCACAGAGTCCCCTGTTCAACGGGGAAATCTCCTCCAACCTCAAACTGCATGGCACCTTGAAAGAACCTGCCGCGCTCGGAGACATCAAAATCGATTCCGGCCTCGTACAATTTCCATTTGGCAACCTGCAGGTCACCTCTGGATTTATCTCTCTCACCAGTGAAAATCCATATAGTCCGCAACTCCAAATTTTGGCTGCTTCCCGCCAATTCGGATATGACATTAGAATGGATGTCACCGGTCCGGCTGATCGGCCGGTTATCCAGTTCACCTCCTTTCCTCCACTCAGCTCGCAGCAGATTATCCTGATGCTGAGCGCCGGCCAGCTTCCCCGCAGCGACTATTCATTATCTCCGGAGCAAAGAGCGCAGGGCCTGGCTATTTATCTTGGAAAAAGCCTGCTCTCCAAGTACGGCTTTGCCGGCAGCTCTCAGCGTCTTACAGTTCGCTCGGGAACAGAAATTTCTCAACAAGGCAAACCGACATATGCTGTCGAATACAAATTGACCGAAAGATGGTCGATCATAGGTGAGTACGACCGGTTCGGGGATTTCATGGCAGCTTCAAATGGCTCATCTACACCAGATAAGTCGTTCGCACTATTCATCATGCTTCGGAACCGCGAGATTCCGTGGTTGGATATTGATTTTTCTTTGCCTGCTCTGCCTGCCCGTTGCCGCGAGCGAAGTGAAGACCAGGCCGGCAAAGATTAAAGTCTCCGGATACGGTGTCCTCGGAAACTTCAATTTAAGGCGCTCGCTTGTCCTGCTCCAACCCCCGGAGAAGAAACTGGAATATCTCGATGCCAACTTCGTTGAAGATGCCATCACCATTCTGCTCTCCAAAATCAAGGAGGATGGCTTTCTCGAACCCCTCATTGTCTCAGAATTGACGCTTCAGGACGGCCGCAAGTTAAGCTTTGAATGGCGGGATGGACTGGAACACACCTTGCCGCGGCCACTTGCCATTAGTGAAGTGCGTTTTAGAGTCCATAAAGGAATCCAGTATTATTATCGAAATCTGGAATTCCAAGGCTTGGAAAGCATCTCCGAAGGGCAGGCCCAGGGTTATTTTGTTGAGACAGGCTTCCTGATTCATCTTAGATCCAAACGCGTCTATACCCCGACAAGGCTTGAGCGCGGTCTTTCCAGCCTCTCGGGGGCGCTGGAGCAAAAAGGCTATGAAAGTGCCAATGCTTACGTCACCTCCCTGCACCGCGATGATACAACCGGGGCGGTGGATGCCAGCATCAAGGTCGAGCAAGGTTTGAAGTCAGTCGTCCGCTCGGTGCAGGAGGAATTTTTCAAGGAAAAGGAAACCACGCCATACAGAACCACTCCCACTATTTTTCAACAAACTTACTCCAGATATTGGCTGCAGGATTTCACCCAATACTTGAAGACGAACAGCTTCCATGATGGATATCCGGATACCCAGGTGGAAATAAAAACCCTCCATCGCGAAACAGTGGGAAAACTGATCGAGCACGATCTGCTCGCCACTGTGCACCAGGGCCCTCAGGTTACCCTGGGAAAAGTTGCCTTTGCCGGACAGGAAAAGACCAAGGAATCCATTATGAAAAAACGTGTGCGATTGCAGGAAGGCGAATTGCTGAACCGAATAAAAGTGGAGGAAGGCCGGTCACGGCTGGCTCAACTTGGCACCTTCGAATCCGTTCAACTCAAATACGACCAGGTGGACGAGCACAACCGCGGCGTT
Source organism: Pedosphaera parvula Ellin514 (assembly GCF_000172555.1). Lineage (NCBI taxonomy): Bacteria > Pseudomonadati > Verrucomicrobiota > Pedosphaerae > Pedosphaerales > Pedosphaeraceae > Pedosphaera > Pedosphaera parvula. The sequence continues at coordinate 46,371 of NZ_ABOX02000022.1, read as the reverse complement.
ACTTATAATGTCAGGGAGGGAAAGACCGTGGATATCAGCCTGCTGTTCGGCTATGGCAGTTATGAACTGTTGCGTGCCGGGTTCGAAGCGGAACATCGAAACATCTGGGGGCTCGGCCATTCCGAACGTCTTAAGGTGGTACAATCCTTCAAATCATCCAGCGGCGAATACACCTACACCATCCCCGACATACTGGGCAGGGATGTGGACTTCTTTCTCAACGCTTCAGCGTTGCGGCGTGAGGAAATATCCTTTTTACGCGAAGAATACGGCGGTGGTTTTGGGCTGCATAGATACTTCCATCCCATAGCGACGGACGTCAGCACCCGTTACAATTACATGATCTTGAAAGCGGCGGATACAAGCCCAACATTCTTTTTGGAGGGTGCCCAGAATCCGAATGTGGGCACCATAATCACCGACATCAGGCACGACCGCAGAGATGACCCCTTATATCCTCGTAACGGTTACAGAATTTATTACAACATGGAAATTGCCAACCAATATCTGGGCGGTGATGTCGCGTACGAGCGCTTCCAACTCTCCGGGTTCTATCATCATCCACTTTGGGGAGGGACGATGGGTCAGCCTCGGTTTGACCCATGGAGCAGTCGTCACCCAGGGCGACCCCCAGCAGAATTTGCCCTTTCGATCGGAGATTCTTCACTGGCGGCGCCAATTCCATTCGCGGTTACCAGGAGGATCAAGCGTCACCACGGAATGCCTTGGGCCAGATTATCGGCTCGGAAACGTTTTCGCTCGCATCGGTGGAACTGGAACAAGCCCTGACTCCAAAGTTCTCGGTGGTCATCTTCTCAGACTCACTCGGTTTTGCTCAGAAGATTCAGAATTATCCCTTTGATGCGGGTCTCTTTTCTGTGGGGGGAGGACTTCGACTAAGGACACTCATCGGTCCGGTCCGCCTGGAATACGGCTACAATCTCAATCCTCGCAGAGGAGACCCAACGGGAACGGTTCATTTCTCATTCGGTTTTCCATTCTAGACTTTCCTCGCTCACTACCGGGATAATTTCAGAGTGAATCAGAAATCAGAATCGTAATTCCTCTTTGCCACAGACCAGGCTGAGCACCCACACTCGGCTTAGCCCATTGCCACAATGACAGCGCCAATCACAATGAATACCCCGCCCACACACTGGTGCCAGGTCAACCGCTCGTGCAAGATCAGGACTGCCAGTATAATTGCGAACACGACACTCAACTTATCCACTGGTGCGACACGAGAAGCCTGCCCCAATTGAAGTGCCCGGAAGTAGCAAAGCCAGGAAAGCCCGGTAGCCAGGCCTGACAGGCCCAGGAACAACCAGGTTCGACGTGAGAGCCCGCCCAGGGAAGCAATCGGGCTGGTGGAGAGTGCAATTCCCCAGGTGAATATCAGGACCACGGTCGTCCTCACGGCTGTAGCAAGGTTGGAGTCGATTCCCGACACGCCGATTTTAGCCAAAATCGCCGTGATGCCGGCAAAGAAAGCAGACAGGAGTGCCCAGAAAATCCAGTTCATGTGCGCCAATGTAGCCTTAATGACTTCAAGAGGTCAAACGAGCTGCTCAGTTTTAAATCAGCAGCGCGCTGGTTTCAGCTTTTCCGGCATCCACCAATCGATTTAAACTCCGCGTGCGAGTTCCAAGTTTTGAATTCGGGTTGCGAGCACGCTTTGAGATATGGCTCACTATTCCGGGCTCAAGCTACTGCCCCAAACATATGGCAAAATTTTTTTCAGAACTGGATGCTGATCTCATCCGTTTTATTTCGGAACAGAAGGTATTTTTCACAGCCTCCGCTCCTGCAGAGGGTCGGATCAACCTTTCTCCCAAAGGCATGGATACGTTCCGCTGCCTCGATTCCAGGACCGTTTGTTATCTGGATTTGACGGGGAGTGGCAACGAGACTTCAGCTCATTTGAACGAGCGCGATCGGATGACCATCATGTTTTGCAGTTTTTCGACACAGCCTTTGATTCTTAGACTTTATGGTCGAGGTGAAGTCATCCGTCCGCGCGATTCAAGATGGCAGGACTACGTACGCTATTTCACTGAAATTCCAGGCCAGCGCCAGATCTTTGTATTGAGAATTGAATCGGTTCAGACCTCCTGCGGCTATGCTGTTCCAGTTATGGAGTTCAAGGAAGAACGACCAGCTTTAAAAAAGTGGGCGGAAAATAAAGGCCCTGAGGGAATCCAAAAATACTGGCAGGAAAAGAACATTCGTTCCATAGACGGACTCCCCACGCATCTTCTTGAAAATCAGGGTTGAACGGGTAATGGGGAGGTTATGCCGCAAAAAACCCGTGGTATTACCCATCGCACAGTCACTTGGCACCCAGTAACTTTTTTCAGGTGGACACAGCTAATGCGTCATAAATGCTGAAATCACGCAGCACTTCCCAGCAGGCGACTTCCCCCGCCTCATAGATGTAGAGTTTATTCAATCATGGCACATTGCTAGTAAGCGCCTGAAAGGGACAATTTGGTATGTTACACAGTGTTAAAAACCTTCATGGCTATAAATTAGAAGCTTTGGATGGGGAAATCGGTCACGTCACCGGATTTTATTTTGACGATAAGGATTGGGTTGTTCGATATCTGGTGGCCGATACGGGATCATGGATGTCCGGCCACAAAGTGCTGATCTCACCTTATGCGATCGGCAACATCTATCCTGCCGGCAAACTGTTGGAGGTTAACCTGACACGGGAAAGGATTGAAAACAGCCCTTCCATCGATACAGAGTTGCCTGTCGCGCGTCAGCATGAACGTGATTACTTTCGTTATTACAACTGGCCAATCTATTGGGGCGGGCCGGGGCTGTGGGGACTGAATCCGGCCCCAATCATTCCCCCGATGTGGCAGGCTCAACACCCGGACGAGGAGGAACAAGTGAGCGAAGCAAATTCCCACCTCAGGAGCACTCAGGAAGTCACCGGCTACCAACTGCAAGCGTTGGATGGTGAAATTGGCCACGTTGAAGACTTCCTCATTGACGAAGTAAATTGGGCCATTCGTCACCTGATAGTGACCACCGGTCATTCGTGGTCTGGGAAGAACGTCCTGATTCCCCCGCAGGCCATCGACAAGGTCAGTTGGGCAGAGTCGAAGGTTTTCGTTCACCTCACGCTTTCGGAAATCCAGCACGAACCCGAGTTTGATCACGCCCTCACTGGACATGACGATCGTGAATGGCGATCATTTAGCTAAAAGATCCATTGTAATTTATTGCCGCCATTCCGCGCTAAATGAAGTAGCGGAAAGCGCGCGTGAAGCGAACCCAAAAATTCCAACGCATTTTTTGCAACCTCACTGAAGAGTCGGTGTTTGTATCGGAGGAACGATCCGCGTAACGCGTAATCGGCCTCCCATTCGGAGGCCCGCACGTAAGACGCAAAAATCATCAATGCACCCGCCTCGGGCTCTCCGGAAAGAGAGCCCCTTCTGTTTTCAAACCGCTTACGGCAGGTAAACTGTGCGATAGAATCGACAGGGAACACCCACCAGATTAGTATCTGTTATACTAAAGGGCGAAGCATTGGTTTTAATGGAAGACCAATCAATCAAGTTGGTCGAAATCTGCACCGCATAATTGTAACCTGGCACACCGGCAATGTTAAACTGCGCCTGCGAGCCCGAATAAGTGATGGAACTCACAGTAGCCGCTGCCGTGGAGTAAACTGAAAGCAACGCGTTGCTACTGGTTACCAAACCGGCACTGTTGCTCACCACGACGGAATAGTTCCCGGCCTGGTTTGTGGTAATGGTACTGAGTGTCAGACTGGAATCAGTTGCCCCGGCAATTGCGCCGCTATTATACTTCCATTGATATGCCAGAAGAGGAGTCCCCGTTGCGCTCACGCTGAAGGTGACATTATTGCCAACAACTGATGCCTGACTCTGTGGTTGTGAAGTGATGCTGGGCAAAGTTGCTGAAGGAATAGGAGTTCCAGAAATGGTCATCATGTCAAAACGAATGGTGCCACCGGTTGCGTAACTGCTCCCTGTGCTGGTTATATAATTCGCGTTTGCCGTATTGATGGCCGTACTTTCAAATTCCGATACAATACGAAATGCAAAATTAGCGTTGTTACCCACTCCGGCCAACCCCGATAAATCATTGGTTTTTGACTCAAAGGCAGTAGTGGTATTGGAAATCGTGATGAGATTGAAGTCCACGAAATCTATTCCATTGGTGCTATATTGCAGCCGGGTATACTTGCTTGCGGCGTTGCTAAGCTTCTGATCCCAACGCAGTGAAATATTCTGGTATCCAACCGTGCTGACGTTGAACTGAGCGCCTCTCGTTTTATTCCCTGCCCCCTGAGCCGGATAACTTGTAGTATTCCAGGCATTGTTGGAAGCATTCGTATCAGTGGTAGAACCACCGGCAAAAGTGGCTGTAGCCCCCCCCACCAAAGCACTTGTTCCTGAGCCCACACTAGGCAGCGGGCTGGTTGTGTTGGTTGTTATGTTAAAATTCCACTGTGCCAAAATATTCGTCGAATTGCCCCCGCCGCCACTGATAACCGTCAGCAACGCATTGGAACTGTTGGTTATCCCGACACCGTTGCTAATCACCACAGAGTAATTACCACCATCAGCGAGTTGCACGCCATTCTTCGTGTAACTGCTTTGAGTTGCACCCGCGATCGCACCTCCATTAAATTGCCATTGATAACCTAACGGTGCTGTACCGCTCGCGATAACGCTGAAATTAGCGCTTTGGCCGACATTCACTGTCTGTGGCTGCGGCTGGCTGGCAATGGCCGGCGCCGTGCCGCCAGCGTTATTAATAGTGGTAGGATCACTGGCAGTATTGTTTGCCAGGTTGGCATCTCCTCCGCCCGAGACCGTGGCACTATTGGTAACACTGGCGGGAGCACTGGCAGAAACATTCACAGTGATTGTGAGCGGTGGATAACTGGCCCCAGCCGCCAGGATGTCGGAACGTGTGCAGGTCAGAGTGCCCAAATCCGCCGTCCAACCGACACCACTGATCGCGGTTGCGGTGAGGCCGACGGGCAGCGAGTCCGCAACCGTAACTATGCCGACCGTGGCTGCCGTTCCCATATTCGTAATGGTAATTGTATAGGTGTCTCCTGTATCTCCCTGCGTGAAACTGCTGGTATGAGTGGCCACGATGGCGAGATCAACGATCCCGCTGGAACCGTCAACCGCGAAACTTCCCGAAGAAATTACCGTGCCGCCGAGTGTGGCAATGCTGATATGGCCGGAAGTCGCGCCGAACGGAACCGTGGCCGTGACTTGCGTGGGAGAATCGATGGTGAAGGAAGCCTTTACTCCATTGAATGCCACATTGGTGGTCGCATCCAGGTTTGTTCCGGTGATGACCACGTTAATATTTGTTGCGCCGCTCGTTGGCGAAAAGCTGCTGATCAACGGAGTGGGCGGTGTCTGACCATCCACCTTGCTTCGCAACACCCAGGCGAGGTTTGGCGGCAGGGCGGTGAAGAACGTGAAGCCGGTGTCGCTCTCGATTTGTTCGGCCTTGGTTACGTAAGTCTGCCAGGTGCTGCTCACGCTATTATTATTGGGGATTTTCAAAGAAATAACCCGGGTTGCCGTCGTAATCCGGCTCAGCGCGGTACCCGCCCCCAGCGGAACCACCACGGCGACCTTCCAGGTATAGTCGGCAATAACCGCCTTTCCGCTCGGAATGCGATTAGTGCCAAAACCGCTGGGACCGCAAATGATCAAAATTTCGTTTCCTGCGTTCGCCAGCGTGCGACAATCACCTTCGAAATTGCCCCAGACTCCCTGGTTATTCGCCGCCGACTGCGGAATGATGTTGGACATGAAAAACAACATGTCGTTGTCTGCCCGGGTGTCGGTGCGGTCCTCTGAGGGACACATATGACCGCGGTTAAAGTTAATGTTGCCCACGCCATTATAATCAGCGTCCGTCACGCGATAGAAGGTGGGCGGTAGATTTGTGTCTGGAAAATAGGAACTCGAACGGCTAATGCTCCCGACATCGGCGGTGGTCAGGTCCCAGCTCGCCCAGACCGGCTCGCCCAGTGCATCGCTGTAATCCATGGCCTCGACCGGGCGTTGAATCAGGTAGTGATTATGGTTATTTGGATCGACCGTGGCCCCACTGGGGTTTCCCAACTGCATTTGATACGCCACGCCAATGATGGCCTTGGCTGGAAGAATGGCGATAAACAATGCGGCCAGGCAGACCACGGCAGAAGACAGACAATTCGCGGAAGACTTACGCAGGGTGATCACAAAAGAGAATGTGTTGCAGGAACGATCCGGGTTGTTACTTTTGATTTAACAGGTTGCCAGTGCTACCACATCTCTGCTGGTTCGCGACGGTAACTTGCTTTGGCTCTTCTTGAATGTCGGAGTTTTCCCCCATCCAAGGCGCGACATTGTCATTCTTCTGCAACTTTCCCAACCAGGGATTGTCGTGATTACAATTCGAGCTTTGTTGAGACTGTCTTATCTTTTGCTCAGTTACAAGCAAAAGCGAACCCGCTCGAACTCCTCCGTTCTAAGCTGCCCGGTAAAACAAAAGACCGGCAGGAGTCTCCTCTGCCGGTCAATAAATGGTCCCAAATGGAAAACGAAATAGCTACTGCTTGGGCCGGAACAAAATTACCTTCTTGTCCGAACCTTCGACTTCGACACTGTGGGTTTCAATATCCGGGTCATCCTTCACGGCATTGTGAACAATGCGGCGATCAAACGCGCTCAGCGGTTCCAACTCCACCACATCTCCCCAACGACGCACCTTCTCAGCCGCGTCCTTGGCCTTCTTGACCAAAGCCTCACGGGCTTGCGCACGATAACCGCTCACATCCACCATTACCTTGGGACAGGTAGGATCCAGCTGAAACAGCATGCGATTGGTGATGTACTGGAGGTCGGAAAGCGTTTGTCCCTGGCGGCCGATGAGCCGGCCGGAATCGTCGGTTTTTACATCCAGCAGGAAACCGTCTTCCAAGGGATGTTCCTCCACTGTGGCGCTGAAGCCAAGGAGTTCCAGAATTTTTTCGAGTGTAGCTTTAGGTTGAGCAGGCATAATCGACTGTTGCTAAATCCGGCTGTTCACTTGTTTTTCTTTTGCGGCGCAACTGGAACCTGGGTCTTCGCCGCCGGTGCCAATACTGGATCGGACTTTGTAAGTTTTGTCTGGAGAATTGTTAGCAGATTCTGAACCGTATAGTAAAGCGCCAAACCTGAAGGTTGAGAGTATACAAAGAGGAGGATCATCAAAGGCATGAACTTCATCATCTTCTGCTGTGCCGGATCCATGCCAGGCGATGGCGGTGCAAGGCTGATCTGCCACAACATCGTTACCCCCATCAGGAGCGGCATCGGGTTTATCGGAAAATTGAAGCCGGGAATTATAAAAATCGTATCGGGTTGCGATAAATCGCCCATCCAAAGAAAATGCGCGCCGCGCAATTCAATCGCGCCTCTCATCATTGCAAAGAAGCCGAAAAATACTGGAATTTGCAATAGTGCCGGCAAACATCCTCCCAGGGGGTTTACCTTGTTCTTTCGGTAAAACTCCATCGTCTTCTGGCTGACCTTTTGCGGCTCGTCCTTGTACTTTTCCTGAATGGCCTTGATTTGCGGCTGCAGCGCCTGCATTCGCTTCATGGATTTCGTGCTGAAAGCAGTCAGCGGCCAAAATACAATTTTGATCAGAACCGTGATCAGGATGATGGTCAGTCCATAGGAAACCGATAGCCTGTGATGCAGCCAATTCATCCCCAACAGCAGCATTTTGGAAATCGGGGAGAAGAGGCCAAATTCCATCACCTTATCGATATCGTTATTAAAACGCGCAGCAATTCTGGCCAGCGTTTTATATTCCTTGGGTCCAGTAAAAATATCGTAATTGCGCTCCACGAATCCCCCTGGAGCCAGGGTTTGTCCGGGGTACTCAAGAGCCGCTGTAACACCCGTTGGCTGGGCCACGGCTTTTGGCGTGGAACTGACTTCCTCGCGGGACGGCGGGGGCAGGTAAGTTAGGTGCGCCACCACGCTGGGCGCCGGAATCTGTGGCATCGTGGCGAGGGTAAAAAATTGATTCTTTAACGCCACCCAGACAACATCATTGCTCCCTGCGCGATATTCGGTCTCCGGCGTTCGGGGAAAGAAAAAGAGTTTGGTGGTGTTCGTATTAAAAAATGATGGGCCCACGGATGCCACTTTGTTGCTATTATACCAGAGCATTCCCACCACCTGCCCGTTGTCCTGAATTCCAAGAGGAGTGGCGGTTCCAAGGACAACTTCCTGCGGGGAGAGTTGAAGTGGTTGCCGCGATTGGTTCTCCATTCGAACCGAAGCGGACATCAAATAATTGGTGCCCAGCCGAAATTCTTTGACCACCTTCAATCCATTGGTAAGCACCTTTTCCGCATGAACTCCTCCCGGAACCTGCGATAGCTTGAACACACCATCCCCCGTCAAGGAGTCATTGCCCAGAATCGACAAAACTGGAGGAGCTGCCGGAGTGTTCAAAGTGGCGAACTGGTTTGTTCTCTGCGCCCTCCTTCGCAAGGCACTCACTGTTTCCGGGTAATGGAGAAGTTCGACTTCTTTCAAACCACCGCCGCGTGAGGTGAATGTGTAAACGGCATTGTCATTTGTGACCACCAGAGTTTCTTCCGGTTGGTTTGTATTCACCGCGAACTGGCTTGCCACATTCGTGCCTGCTTCGAAAGCGGGCTGGGCCGGAGCAATTGCTGCCTGGTTGGTCCCCAGGGCGGTTTGGTTGGTGGAACTGGCGGAAGAAACGAGGTTCGTATGCGGGGGTGCAGGCTTGGGTGGCAGGATTTTGTTCACCAACACTGGCCACAAAAACAACAGCGCTCCACAAACGATCAGAATGGAAATTGATTTACGATCCATGAAATTAACTATGCTCCCCGGAGGCTGTCCCGAATGCTGAAGGCTTCACCGAAGCCTGCGAACGCCACGAAGTAACACCTTTCAAATTTATATGCTTCTCCCGGGATTTCTTATCCGGCACCGGGTCCTCGCCACAGCCACCCCAGGGATTGCAGCGGCAAATGCGCCAGCCAGCCATCAGGCTCCCCTTGACAGCCCCATGCTTCTGAAGCGCTTCCACTGCATATTGCGAACAACTGGGAGTGAAACGGCATTGTCCCGCCGGTCCAAGCAAAACGTCTTTAGTGGGCGATATCACCCACTGGTATATTCGCACCAACAAAACCAAAATATGTTGAGCCCAGTTCACGACGTCTTCACCAGCCTGGCTTTCCTTAACATAGCCAGAAAATCAGCTTCGACTGCTGCAAAGCCCTTCCCAACAATAGTTCTTTGTGCCACCAAAACAAGATCGACCGGCTGTGACAAATCGTGCTGATGCAACCGAAATGCCTCCCTCAGTAAGCGCCGGGCACGAGCCCGAACCACCGCATTACCAAGCTTCTTCGCAGTGATCACTCCCAGTCGCATGGGCGATCCGGGAGGTAAAACCATCCAATTGGCAATCAAACAACCATACGGCATCCGCCGCCCCTGCTGCCGCACCCGCGAAAAATCCCGCGACTGCTTTAAGCGCATATTGCGCCCCAGCAGGCGGCGTTGCTGCGGTTCAGCCGCCATGGCCCATTCCCTCTTATACCGGGGTCAGACGTTTGCGCCCAACGCGACGGCGATTGGCCAAGGTGGCCTTTCCACTCTTGCTGGAATTGCGATTCAAAAAGCCATGTTGCCGTTTACGGCGCATCTTCGACGGTTGATATTGACGTTTCATAATTCTTAAATCTTATGGCCCGGCCACTTCACAGTTTCAGCACACAGCCACCCGCTTTTCACGGAACGCGAGAGGATAACAGTGAAAATCTGAGTGTCAAGCGAGCGAATCACCGGGACCACAATTCGGTTTCCACCCCAACTTCCCTCCCGCTCTCTTAAATAGTGATTTCATAGACCAGCTTCTGCCCTCAGACTTTACCACTTTGGCCTCGATTTCCCAACCATGCCTCCTGTCCAATATTTTTCAACCTTCCGATACCTTCCGATACCTTCCGATACCTTCCGCCCCCCACGCACCCCGCTTCCAATTCGTCGCTCGAAATTTGCCATTCGACATTTCCTTGGTCGCACCCCAGCCCCATCCTGCCAATCTATAACTTCAGAGTTCATTCAAAATTCAAATAGAATAAAAGATGTCCCGATAACTGCCGTTAACTCACGGTCCGGCACCCTGCCCCCGGCGCACCAATAACGCCCTTCTCCTTTTCATTAACACCACGGCTTCCAGCCCTGTATTCCACAGCGATGCAAAACCTGGAGCTGTTTCAACAGCTTCCCATCGCATAGAGAAAACCACCGGCTCAACCCCGCCAAGGCCCACCCAATCGCGCCCCGATAATCTCCTTATAAATTTCAGCATAAAACCCATTTATTCAGCAGCAATGTAATTTATTTATAACATTAACAAAACAATGTCAATACGTTTTTAAACAAATAGTGACTTTTAAATATATTAATTCATACTCCGTCCCATTCATCCCTCACGCAACACGCAAAAAATATTCTCACAATCTTCTTTTACCTTTGTCCGGGAAAAAAAGAACTGACCTACCGCTCCCCTTCGAGAAAAAACGCGCATTGCGATACTACCGGGCCACGGGCTGTAAAACCTGTGCGCTCAAAAAGCAATGCACCCGGAACAAGGCTAATCGCACGATTACGCGCGAAGAAAACGAAGCGTTGATGGAAGCCATGGCGCAACGGGTGAAGAACAACCGGCAAATTATGAAATCAAGAAAGGCCATCGCCGAACATCCTTTCGGGACGATCAAGCGAGCGATGAATGCCGGATATTTTTTATGCAAAAGACTGGCCGGAGTGAGGGCGGAAATGAGTTTAACCGTGCTGGCCTACAACCTGAAACGCGTTTTGAACATCGTCAGCTTCGAGGATTTGATCAAGGCCGTGGCAGTGAAGGGATAAAAAGAGGGCGAAAGCCCCTTTTTGCCACCGGCGACGCCAATAACCACCTGGAACGCTCCCATTCCCAGATCAATAATTTGGCATCCTGGAAAACCTCAAAATCCGGTCAACACCTCGCCAACCCCACGCCATTTACAAAAAGTAAAATACTTTTCACACAGGCTCGTGATGTGTTAGGCCACTCAACAACGATAGTGTCCCGTGACATAACTGATGACTCTCACTCTCTGGTTGGAGCTGTCGTATATCAAAATATGTGTGCTGTAAGTTCCGTCTGTGCCAGCGGCAATCCTGACCGCATGCTGGCCTGTCCCATCTTCAAAAAACTCATAACTTTCTATCCAACCCAATTTTTTCTTCTTTATGAAATTTTGGTAATCATCCACGACCTTCGAACCGAACGGGCACTCCTTCGCATACCTCTCATATTCGGCTGGAGTCGTCGTGATAATCTTGCCTAGAGCATCTTTCGTCCCTGTCATTCGTTTGATGGAATCAGCCATGAGTGGGTCGAAAGTGCCGACCCATTTCCAACCTGCCAGCGGGTCTTGAGCGGGCGGTGGCGTCTGAGCGGGCGGCGGCGTCTCGCATCCAACCACAAAGACAAGAGTCATCAACAAACTGTAGAGGATGAACCGAGTGAACTTCATGGCTCTGTGTGACATGTGTTCGCAATCATTCCAATATACGAACAATATTTCGAGTGCAAATATCGCCCTATGACTACCGCGCTGAAAACATTGTCAGCGGTCATTCGGCGAAAGCATCTTGCATTGAACACCGAACAGATTTACTGCGGCTCAAGCGATACTGCAATTATCTTCAAACACTGCCGCCTCACTTGCCCAGCGAACTTAAACTGGAAAGATTCCTCACGGCGCTTGCTCAAAACCATGTCGCCGCCAGCACCCAGAATCAAGCGTTTAATGCCATCCTGATTTCAATTCGCTACATTGGCAACCAAATCATCGAGCATACGCGATTGTGTCACATACATAGCATCCAGTGTGTGCTCAATCAGCGACACAACCGCATTGATTTCGGGGAATTGCGGAAGGTGGTTCTGAGCAATCATGGCATGAGGGCTGCCACCATAGGAGAATATAGACATTTTGGCGTCCTTCAGCGTCAAATCGGAGTGCGCCAAAACTTTATGGCGAAGCCGAATAATCTGCTCATGCAATTTTAGTTCTTCTGGACTTAGTTGCGGGGGAGGACTTGGGATTGAGTATTTCTTATGCGTGCCATCCGACCGGGTATATGGCTGTGCGTATTCAATTAAAGCAAAGCAATATGCGGCATAGTGAATGCCGGTTCTCTTCTCAATCCCTTGCAACTCCTTCAAAATTCTCCAAGCACTATTGAGACCTAGACAGCATTCTGTGTAGTGGATATAGTTCTCTTCCTTAGCGGTCATGCGGTTAAGCTACTGAGCCGATGAAAAAAGACCAGCCCATTTCCGGAACTGGTCTTTGGTAGGAATCAACCCGACTCAGTGTCGATGAAGACCAAAGTATTTGTAATCTTCCATGTTTCCTTAGAGTCCAAATGCCCATGCTGCAGGTGCAAACATTATGCAGGAGTATCTGTCAGAATCACTCACTCTGCCTTTGTGCCTGCCACTTTCCGCTCCTCCCAAGCCTTGCGAGCATCAACCGCACACTCTGCGAACACATCACGGCCGAACTTGCGCTGTGCTGCTGTTTTCGTGACCGAATTGTAGGCGCCGACGTAAGAAACAAGCGAATCGCTAACAACGCAGCCTGCAACTGTGTGATGCTCGATGCCGTAGCGCTCTCGCAACAAGCGGGCGTAATCTGGTCTCCACTTGGCGGGCAGGCCAAAACCTTGCACCTCATAATGTCCGCGAGCGACATCGAAACGGGCGACGAGATAACCGCGAGCAGACGCCGAAAGCCACCATGCCACCATGAACGCCACAACACCGACGACTGCGGCGAGGTTCTTATGGTTGCGGACGAATGTCTTCATGGTGCGAGATGCGCCTAACCATCAATATGCGACGCGTGTCGTAATCATTGCAATATACGAACAATATTTCGAGTGCTCGTATCGCCCCATGACTACCGCGCTGAAAACATTGTCAGCTGTCATTCGGCGAAAGCATCTTGCATTGAACACCGAATAGATTTACTGCGGCTGGCCCAAGCGATACTGCAATCTTCTTCAAACACTGCCGCCTCACTTGCCCAGCGAACTTAAACTGGAAAAGTTTCTCACTCCGCTCGCGAAAAACGCTATCGCCGCCAGCACTCAACCTCAAGCGTAAAAGTGGTCAAAAAAAAGGTCGAAATCAAAGTAATTACACCCCTGCCAGTTTCCATTGACACCAAACATTCCGCCCTCAGGCTGCAACGATACCTCAGCTCAATTTTAAAACACCTCCGCCTCGAAGAAGCGCTATGGAAAGTGCCGTAGGCACGACAGATAATAGCCCGGGGCAAACGTGCAAAGCACGTTTGCCCCGGGGTAATATCCCCTAAAACACCCCACATTTTGCCGAAGGCGCGAGCCCAAGCGAGCATCTGCCCCTGCTCAACTCTCAACCCGCTTTCCCGGGGTCCGGGTTTAAACAAAGACGGTATGAACCGGAGTGATAGGTAACAGTCTGTCCGGAGTGATGGGTTAAACTTTCGAGCACCATGGCTTGGAAATCTGTAACCCCTATGGACGAGATTATTAGATTTGTAATGTTGGCGCAGAGCGCGCGCTTTACGGTGACTGAACTGTGCGAGCAGTTTGGCATCAGTCGCAAAACTGGCTACAAACATTTGGTTCGCTATGCGGCAGACGGCTTGCAGGGCCTGGCCGCCGCAGCCACCGTCCGCTCCGGTTTCCTGTCAAGGTGCGCGCGGAGTCCAATCCCGGCCAGGATGCCAAAAAGGGTCCTCAGGATTGACCTCAATCGCCGTCTCTCCTAGCCTCTCCTGTGTTGCGCGCAACATGGGACTGCCACAGGAACTGTCCTTACCGGACCCGGTTGCCCCAAACAAAAGTGAAAAACGTGTCAATAATTAGGATCGCCCCCCTTTACGTTCGACAGATTTTTTGATAAGAGATTCCGAAAACGATGGGAGCCATGATTGACCACGAGCAACTCCACCGGGACGGCTATGCCCTGCTCCGCGGAGCGATCCCGGCCGAAAGGCTGGATGATCTGCGCGCCGCGTTTGATGCGGACGTCAAGCCGTCGGATCAATGGCCCGTGCCGCGCGGGGCTGGCTGGCGCCATTCGTTGCTGGACCTCGATCCCCGCGTGCAGGCGGTGTGCCGCCTGCCCGAGGTGTTGGCCGTGGTTGGCGAACTGATCGGCGAACGGTTCTTCCTCTCGCAGGTGGAGGGCCGCGAGCCGCTGGCGGGCGGCGGCCAGCAGACGCTGCACCGCGACCTTTTCGCCCAGCGGCCAGGCGATACGGTGATCGCCCTCGCCTATTTCGACGACTATGGCCCCTGTAACGGCGCGACTCGGATCGTCCCCGGCAGCCACCGCCCGGCGCAGGGTGAGCTGCCGTTCGACTTCGCCGATGAATCCAGGTCGGTGCAACTCTCAGGCTCCGCCGGCGACATTCTGATTTTCGATGCGGATCTGGTGCATGCGGGCAGCCTGAACCCGACCGGCGCACGCCGTCGCTCCATCCTGATCTGTTATTTCGCCGAGCCGCTCTACGCCACGCATCTCCAATCGGCAAAACTGCGCGGCATCCGGATGGATACGGCGGACCGGTTCGATCCGACCAGACCTGTCCAAGTATCCCAGAGAGCAGTTGTGCCCGTCATTTGAACCTCACCATGAAACCGATGACCAAAAAACAGTTTCGAGTTCTCTTGACGCTTTCTATTGCTGCCTTGGTCACGAGCACAGTCGCCGGAGTTTTTGATTCATGGTTGTTGCCTCCGTCACTTCTCGATTACCAGCAGGCCCAGCACGGTGTCCATCCGAAAGCTGGCGAGCTGGTTATCAGCTTTCTGGGCATACCCGGTCTCATTATAGCGCTTGTCGCTCTCGTCGGGCTTTACCGTTTCTGGCCATCTGCTCGGTGGCTCAGTGTGGCAGCTTGGGTTTATATGTTGATATGGATGTGTTTTTCGCCAGGACCAATTCTCTCGAATGCGGTTGCCGGCGCTTTCTCTCAGTGTTCCACTCTGTTGGTTGGGATGGTGCTCGCCATCATCTATTTTTCTCCCGCTGCCGAGTGGTTTCAAAGGAAGGAGTCGAACCCATGACGGCTAACATGAACGGGTCTGCCTGAGCGGTAGTCGAGGGGCGAAATTAGTACTCGAAAAATTGTTCGTATATTGGAATGATTGCGACACGCGTCGCATATTGATTGTTAACAAAAACGCCCTATGCAACATGTCACTGGAATTGGCGGTCTATTCTTCCGCTCCAAAAATCCGGCGGTGTTGGGCCAGTGGTACAAGGAACATTTTGGAATCGAGCTTGTGCCTGGCGACTACACCCAGAAGCCTTGGTCGCAAGAAGCAGGCCCAACGGTCTTCGCGCCGTTTCCGCACGACACAAACTATTTCGGTCGTCCTGAGCAGCAATGGATGCTCAATCTTCGCGTCCGAGACCTTGATCGTCTGGTAGAAAAGCTTCGGGCCGCGAAGATTGATGTATCTCCTGATCCAGAGGCTTACCCAAACGGGCGGTTTGCGCGCTTGCATGATCCTGAAGGCAATCCCATTGAGCTATGGGAACCGAAATAAAATCGCTAACTAAAAAGGCGTCAAACCAAAGTAATGACACCTAATTTTCGAAAAGTGGTCGCCCATTAGTACCTCAAGCGGGGCACCAATGGGATGTTGGCGCAGAACGCGCACCGTTTCCGAAAAAAGTAAATGCCAGAAACTTTTGGTTTCTGGCATTTACGATTGAATGGTTCGTTAATGTTTTATTGCTTGTGGGTTGCCAGATGGCGGAGTGACGGCTTGGATGATTTCGTTGGCGATATAGATCAGCCGCGCAACGGATTCGGTATATACCGGTGACGTTTGTTTGGACACTTTGTATTCAAACTTCTCCAGGAAGGAAACTCCTTTGTCCAACTGCCCCATTCCGAGTGCGTCTTGCGCATCGTTTAGAGCATCCAAGAAAGGATCTTTGCTGGTTCCGCCGAGGTCCACTTCCTGTAGAACCGCAGAAAGCTTTGACACCGCTTCGGCGGGAGTGATCACTTGCACCTGGATGGTGTTGGTGCTCATGTCCGTTCCGTCACTCACGATGAGGGACACGATATTCGTGCCCACGCTCAGCGTATTCGTGGCCACCATTGTTTGGCCGAGAATATTGGTTTTCCCTTCATCGAGCCAGGTGAACTGAAGCGGGTCATTTTCGATATCGGTGGAAAGTGAACCGTCAAAGATCACCGTGGCTTGTATGCCGTCTGGGGCGATGACAATCAGGTCGGTGTCATTGGTTGAGAGAACAAACAAGGGGTAAATCCGGGCAACGGCCACCGGGGCGTCATTGACTGGATTGACGGTGATGGTAACCGTGGCTACACCAGAGTCGACCTGACCATCGTTTGCCTTGAAGGTGAAGGTGTCAGGGCCGAAATAGTTGGCGTTCGGATGATACACCAGATTGGCGCCGTTTCCGGTCAGCGTTCCGTGGGCCGGGGCGGTGAGGACAAAGTAAGTCAGCGGATCGTTTTCCACATCGCTGGCCGTGAGGGTGATGGCGACGCTCGAATCCTCGTTGACGGTGACAGATTGTGATTCGGCTAGAGGAGCGTGATTTACGAACCTTACATCAATGGTGATTGTGGCATCTTCCGAATCGAGGAGGCCATCGTTCACGTGGAAGGTGAATGCATCAGGTCCGTAATAGCCCGCGGCCGGTTGATACACCAGATTTGGGGCGGTGCCGGTCAGTGTGCCATGAGCAGGAGTCGAAACTGTGTAAGTGAGTGGGTCGGCATCTTCATCCGTTGCGGAGAGAGTGATGAATAGCGAAGAATCCTCGTTCACTGCAAGGGACTGCGGATTGGCGACCGGGGCGTGGTTCACTATCAAAGTTGCATTGGAGCTGGTGACGGAGCCGATGGCGCTCGAGATGAGGACGGAATAGTCTCCAGCGTTGGCGGGCTGTGCGTTGGAAATGACGAGCGACGTGGTTGTGGCACCAGAGAGGTCGGCGCCTGCGAATTGCCATTGATAGTGAAGGCTTCCAGTGCCAGCAGCTTCCACTGTGAAGGTCGCGTTGTCACCCGCAGTGACAGTCTGGCTGGCTGGCTGGGTAACGACCAACGGTGAAGTGCGGCACTTGCCGGCAAAGCTGGCGTTATACATGGATTGAATCTCGGTCGCGGAGAGCGCGCGATTGAAGAGATCGACTTCATCCATTCTGCCAAGGAAGCGGGTTCCAGCTGCGTCGCCAGCGGGACGCAGGCCGAGCCAAAGATCGCCTGTGGTGGACGGAGTGAAGGTGCCGAGATTTTGTTGGGCAACAATATTGCCGTTTACATACAACACCGCCATGCCGCTGGTTTTATCGTAGGTAAGAGCTACATGTTGAAACGTGGAGGGCAGGATGGTTCCGGCAGGTGAGGTAATGGTATGATCCAAGCCGTCGGTGTCCGACAGGTTGGCATAGAGGCAACCTGGGCCGGCACCGGTGCTGGAAACCGGTACGGAAATCCAGAAGTGAGCACCATATGAACCTGAATTCCATTCGACCAACGGACGTTGAGTTGTGACATCTGAAGGATTGATCCAGGCATCAATCGAGAAGCCATCTCCGGCACCGACGTTGAGATCGGCGGAAGCGGGGATTTTGACATCCGCATCCGTGCCATTGAAAACAAAGGCTTGTCCGACCTTGCCGGGAGCGAAGTCCAGTGAGCCATCGAGGGTCCCATTGTTGGTATCCGTAAGATCTCGCGCATTGGCTTCACCCGGCCACCAACTGACCAAGCCAGCGGGGGCGGGAACACAGACAGCTGGAGTGACGGTCAAAGTCGCATTGGAACTTGTGACGGAACTCAGGAGGCTGCTGATCGATACAGAATAAAGGCCTGCATCGGCGGCAGCCACGCCGGGCAGCGCAAGGGAGGAGTTGGTTTGGCCGGCGATGGGCGAACCATTGAAAAGCCATTGATATTGCAAGGGTGTGGAGGCGGTTGCACTCACCGTAAAGGCGGCGGCATTGCCCTCCGTGACAGCCTGGCTTTGCGGCTGTGCCGTGATGAGAACAGGAGCGATGACAGTCAAAAGCGCGTTGGAACTGGTCACCTTTCCGGCGATGTTCGTGATGACGACAGAGTAGTTGCCCGCATTGGAAGGCTGGACATTGCTGAGGGTAAGGCTGCTTCCCTGGGCGCCAGGAATATTTGTAGTATTGAATCGCCATTGATACAGGAGGGGAGCAGTGCCAGTAGCAACAACACTGAAAGTGGCGCTCTGTCCGACTGCAACGGTCTGATTTTGCGGCTGGGTGGTGATGGCCGGAGCGACATTCGTATTAGCAATGACGGTCAAGAGGGCATTGGAACTGGTCACCGTGCCAGCCAGGTTGGTGATGACCACGGAGTAATTGCCTGCATTGGTAGTTTGGACATTCAAGCGCGTAAAAACACTGGAGATGGCTCCTGCGATGTTTGTGTTGTTGAAGCGCCATTGGTAGCGCAGCGGGGCGGTGCCGGTGGCGCTGACAGAGAAGGTGACGCTTGTTCCGGCATTGACGGTCTGGCTGGCTGGTTGCGAGGTGATGGTCGGAGCGATCGCATTGACCGTCAAAAGGGCATTCGAACTGATGATGCCGCCCGCGACGTTGGTGATGACCACCGAGTAATTGCCTGAATTGGTAGGTTGTACATTCAAGCGGGTTAAAATATTGGAGGTGGCTCCTGCGATGTTCGTGTTGTTGAAGCGCCATTGGTAGTGCAGCGGAGCGGTGCCGGTGGCGACGACAGAGAATGCGACGTTTGTTCCGGCATTGACAGTCTGGCTGGCTGGTTGCGAGGTGATGGTCGGAGCGACATTCGTATTCTCAATGATCGTCAAAAGGGCATTCGAACTGGTGGTGCTGCCCGCGATGTTGGTGATGACCACCGAGTAATTGCCTGAATCGGTAGTCTGGACATTCGAGAGACTGAAAATGCTGGAAGTGGCTCCTGCGATGTTCGTGTTGTTGAAGAGCCATTGGTAGCTCATCGGGTCAGTTCCGGTGGCGACGACAGAAAATGTGACGTTTGTTCCGGCATTGACGACCTGGCTGACTGGTTGCGAGGTGATGGTTGGGGGAGTACTACCGACCGTGAATGTGAGGGGGGCGGTGGTTGAAACTGCGCCGGAGTCGTCGGTTGCAGCGGCCGTGATGGAATAAACACCCGGGGGCACATTTGTCCAAGTAAAACCGTAGAGGCCGCCATTGTTGGTCAAACTGCCAGAAAAGCTCTGCAAGAGATTGGTTCCAGAGAAGAAATCGAGGTTGGTTACAATGCCATCAACGTCTGACATCTGGGCATAGACGCCGATGTCGCTAGTGCTGCCAAAATTCATGTTGTTCGTAGGAGAAAAGAACACAACTGTTGGAGGGAAGTTTGGATTCCCAATGACCGTCAAGAGCGCACTCGAACTGGTGGTGATGCCCGCGATGTTGGTGATGACCACGGAGTAATTGCCTGCATTGGCAGTTTGGACATTCGAGAGGCTGAAAATGCTGGAGGTGGCTCCTGCGATGTTCGTGTTGTTGAAGCGCCATTGGTAGCTCAGCGGGGCGGTTCCGGTGGCAACGACGGAGAAGGTGACGTTTGTTCCGGCATTGACGGTCTGGCTGGCTGGTTGCGAGGTGATGGTCGGGAGAGTACCGCCGACCGTGAATGTGAGAGGAGCGGTGGTTGAAACTGCACCGGAGTCGTCGGTTGCAGCGGCCGTGATGGAATAAACACCCGGGGGCACATTTGTCCAAGTAAAACCGTAGAGGCCGCCATTATTGGTCAAATTGCCAGAAATGGTCTGCAAGAGATTGGTTCCGGAGAAGAAGTCGAGGTTGGTTACAATGCCATCTACATCTGATACCTGGGCATAGACGCCGATATCGCTGGTGCTGCCAAAATCCATGTTGTTCGTGGGGGAAAAGAACACAACGGTTGGAGCGATGTTTGTATTGGAGATGACCGTCAAAAGCGCATCCGAACTGAGGACAGTGCCGACGACGTTGGTGATGACCACGGAGTAATTGCCTGAATTGGCAGTTTGCACATTCAAGCGAGTCAGAATGCTGGCGGTGGCTCCCGCAATGTTTGTATTGTTGAACCGCCATTGGTAGCGCAACGGGGCGGTTCCGGTGGCAACGACGGAGAAGGTGACGTTTGTTCCGGCATTGACGGTCTGGCTGGCTGGTTGCGAGGTGATGGTCGGAGCGAACCCGATGACCGTTAAAAGGGCATTCGAACTGATGACACTGCCGGCCAGGTTGGTTATTACAACTGAGTAATTACCAGCATTGGTCAGTTGCGCATTCACACGAGTGTAAATGCTGGAGGTGGCTCCTGCGATGTTCGTGTTGTTGAAGCGCCATTGATAGCGGAGTGGTGCAGTTCCTGTCGCGGTGACGCGGAATATGGCGTTCGAGCCGACATTAACAACAATCTGGTTGGTTGGTTGCGAGATGATGGTGGGAGCGACATTCGTATTCCCAATGACCGTCAAAAGAGCATTCGAACTGATGGTGCTGCCCGCGATGTTGGTGATGACCACCGAGTAATTTCCAGCATCGGAGAGTTGAACGTTGGAGAGCGTGTAACTGCTGCCAAGCGCACCTGGGATATTGGTACTGTTGAAAAGCCATTGGTATTGAAGCGGTGCAGCGCCGATCGCTGTGACGAAAAAAGGTGACGTTACTTCCTACGCCGATGGTTTGACTGGCGGGTTGAGCCACAATCCCAGGAGGCTGATTGCTAAATACGACGGGGCACTTCCCCGCAGAGCCGGAATCATAAATGGATTTGATTTCCGCGTCTGAGAGCGCGCGGTTGTAAATCGAAGGTTCGTCGATGAGTCCTTCAAAAATTCCACATGTGCCCGAACCACCAATAATGAGTGGTTCTGAGTTGACCGGCCCCAATACTCCGTTATTTGAAGCGACCAGAGACCCGTTAATATAAAATCGAAAGGTGGTTCCGTCGAAGGTGCCTGCCAGGTGCGTCCAGACATTTGTGGGCATTGGGATGCCAGTGTAAACGCCGTTTAGACTACTGCAGCTGAACTGCAAACCATTTTCGGCATCATAAGCCATTTGATAGTTAAAATTGTCCCCGTCGCAACCTACACGTTTGCCGATGAAGTGCGCGGTTGGCTGGCTGCCAGTGAGATAAGCCCAGAGTTCAACCGCCATGGGGGAAGTGGGACCAAAATTGAAAGCAGGATCATTCGGCACTTGAATGGCATGAACCCCGTCAAAACTAAATGCCTGGCCAACCATGCCTGGGACGAAGGTCACGCCATTTGAGACTGAGCCGTTGTGCCCGGCAACGTTGTCGACGGCGTTGCCTTCACCAGGCCACCAGGCAACCAGACCACTGGGTGGTGGCATGCAATTTTGCGCGGGGGAATTGTTCGAAATGAATGCCGTGAGCAGTGATGCCAAGGCGAGGGAGCTGTTGAAGCCCTGTTTTAGTGTTCGTAAAAACGCCATAAATGTCTCCTGATTTGGGAGTCATGCCCCTGGTAAAATCCCGGATTCATGCCTCCTTTGTTACTTTCCTACAACTGTCGGCAGGAGGATGACAGGAAATTTTGGCCATGCAAGAAGAATTTGCTCTTAAAGAGATTTTCGAGTTGCCTCAAGAAAAAGATACCGGGGGAGGAGTTGAGCTGGTAGGCTGAACCGTTCGTTGCCTCACATTTATCGTTACCGAACCGAAGACCATGAGTTTGTCCTCCAAGCAAGATTATTTGCAACGCATCCACGGCCGATATGAGAGGGCTGTAACTCCTATGACGAGATTGTTCGATTCGTAATGTTGGTACGCGTTACGACTCAGAAGCAATTGGCCGAAGCCGTGTAGAGATTTATTTCCTCCGCAGCAGCTTTGTAAAAATCATCCCGCCCATTTCCATCGCGGGGGGAACCCTAAACCACAACGCCACTCCCCAGTAAAGAATCGATGCCACTGTCATGGGAACGAAAACGGCCCCGCTTCTCCGCAACGTCCCCACATGCCCCCTACTGTCCAAAATAGAATTTGGAAATTATTGGGCAAAGCCCATTTTAATACGTATTTAAAAGGGATATTGATTGGCCTGCATCTGGTTTTCACAGGAGGGGCAACCTGTTTTTGGAAGCGGCTCATCGCGCACCAAATCCTCAGCCAAAGCACAGCTTTCACCATTCCGGATCGCCTATTTTGGACAGCAGTGATATATGGTACGGCGTGTTATCGGCTCATGGATTGCAGCCATATCCTTGATGCTTCCGGCTTTCCTGGCCAAAAAGTAGATCCCCGCTCGGAATGTTAAACAAAAAGGGCGGGAGCTTTGGACTCCCGCCCGCTGTTTAAAGGCCGTTGAGTGACGGCTTACTGTTGGCCCCAGACCATATGCCAGCAGGCGTTGTCGGAACCGATGACAAACACATCAATGCGGTTGTTGCCCCAGGAAGTGGCGCACGGAGCTGATGTCGCGGTCACGCCCGGATGCGACTCGTTCCAATTCGGCGCCCAGGAGCTGCCATTATACCAGATGTGGTGGATCGTTCCGCCAGAGTTGGCGAAGAGGTCCATGCGTTGCGAGCCCCAGGAAGAGGCGCCCAATCCGTAGCTGGTCGAGATTTGCGGAAGATCCTGCAGGTAGCCGGTCCAACCGCTTCCATCATGCCAATATTGATGGAAAACAGTGCCGGCCGAAGTTCCCGCGACAAAAACATCCAACCAGTTGGAAGCCGCAGAGACAGCGGTTGGGTCGTATGGCGTGGATCCACCCAAGCTTTGCCAGCCCGCCCAGCCGGTGGAACTGGTCCAATAATTGTGGTAAGTGACCTTGTTGTTGCCCACCGCGATGACATCGTATCTGCCGGCGGCCCAGCTTGTGGCGGCCGGTGCTCCAACAAATGTCACGCCGGATGGAGCGCCAAGATTTTGCCAACCGGCCCAACCAGTACCCGTCCCCCACCAATCGTGGTAGCAATTTCCATCGCTTCCGATGCAATAAAGATCCTCGCGCCCGGAAACGCCGTTGTTGGCGGATGCCGCAGGCGCGCCCGCAACGGTGAGGCCGTTTGGCAAAACTCCGTGTTGAACCCAGGCAGTCCATGAGGAGCCATTCCAGTTCCTCGAGAAAATTTGGTTATTGGATCCACGGACATAAAGGTCGATCTCGTTTGGTTGGAATGAAGCGGCGCTGGGATGCGAGGTGCAAGTGCCTCCCAGAGAAGCCCAGCCAGACCATGCCACAGTTGGCGTGGGGACGAGCGCTGAAACCAACCCGGCCGAACTACCGTTGAACACGTCGAGGTCCACGCTGCCCGAGATGCCGGAAACTGAGCCGGAGCTGGTGTATTGCCATAGGTTCCAGGTGCTCCCGCCCCATGGATTGCAACTGCTGCAAACATTCCACGGGGTGCCGGTCTGCGCGTTCTCGCCATTGTAATTCGCGATCCAGGAGAGCCACTGCGACACGCTGCTGTCCAACTGGCAGGCACAGGCGCTGAAGTAAACAACCGGCTGGACCGAGACTCCGGCGCCGGAAGCATCGCTTGTGATGGCATCGCACCATTTGTTGACCCAGTCCGAGTAACTGGAGGCGCCGACGTGCCCGTTGAACGTTTCCACGTCAAGCATCGGCATGAGTGTCTTGCCGTCGGATTTCACATAACCGCCCGCAGTGCCCCAGAAATAGCTGGCTTCGGTGCCGGGGCTGTTCAGGTCCGGCCGGGAGAAATGATAAGCGCCCATGTAGACGCCAGCGGATTTCCCGTTGTTTTCATTGCCGACAAAAGTTGTGTCCTTGAGATAGTTTCCTTCGGTGGCCTTGGCCCAGGCGTAGGAAATCCCGGCGCTCTTGGCGCTCGACCAGTTGACTGAGCCTTGATAACTGGAGACGTCCACGCCGAGCGGACGTGCGTGGACGGGACTCAAGGCGAGTGTCAGCGCGGAGGTGATCAGCGCAACGGGGGCGATAACACGGAAGCCGGGCCGCGCGGCAGGGCGCGAGGCCATCCTTTTAACAGGTGAGGGTTTCATTTTTTTAGTTTTTATGGGTCTTGTTTTTAGGTAGGTTACTGATTTTGAAGGAAAGCTACTCACGCCAACGCGAGCGCGGAATGTCGACGACTCGTTAAGCGATGCCGCGGGAAGTAAGCCGGAATTACATATTCCACACGGACGCAAAACAGCACGACTCAAGGTCTGCAGTTCGGTTTTGATGAGTTACTTTAAAATGTCACAGCTCCTACGCTGGAGATTGATTTGGCCGGAATCTAAACACAACTCACCAGAGAAAATAGTCATACGATTGGATGACATGGACGGAAGGATGGTGTTGCGAAACGAGAGTCTTGCTATCCGCGCTTGACATTCTTACCCCATAGCAGGGGTCGCCCATTGGCACTCAAGGGAATGTGCTCATCGATTTCCTGCTGATTCGCGGGTTTTCGCGTTCATCAATTGTTCGAGTTTTTCAAGCCGTTGCTTCAACTCTGCATTCTCCGCGCTTCCACTGCTGTCCAAATTAGGCGATCCGGAATGGTGAAAGCCGTGCTTTTGCTCGGAATTTGAAGTGCGCTAAGCCGTTTTCAAAAACAGGTCGGCCGTCCTATGAACCAGATGTAGGCCACCAATTATCCCTTTAAAATACGCAGTAAAACCGTGTTCCCGCGCTGGCCAATGGCGGCTATCGGGTTACGTTGCGAATGTAGGTGTCCAAGCCGAATTGACCATGAATCGCATGGTTACCACTCAGAAGCAAATGGCCCCAGCTGTGTGAAGATCTATTTCCTCCGCAGCAGCTTTTTAAAAATCATCCCGCCCATTTCCATCGCGGGGGGAACCTTAAACCACAACGCCACTCCCCAATAAAGAATCGATGCCACCGTCATGGGAACGAAAACGGCCCCGATTCTCCGCAACACCCCAACATGCCCAATGTGCTCCTCCCAGATCCGGCTCAGGCCCCACGTCGCCAGAGCTGCCACCGCAGCCGCCCCCAAAGTCGCTCCTAAAATTTGACGTAAGCTATTCAGTTCCAATGCCCCCAGCTTGCGACGCAAAGCGTAAAAGAGCAGGAACACGTTACATCCCGCACTGAGGGTGTTGGCGAGGCCCAAACCGGCTTGTTTGAACGATTTAATCAAAACCACGGCAAAGATGAGATTGAGTGCCAGACAGAATATGCTGATTTTCATCGGTGATCTGATATCGCCCAAAGCGTAAAAAGCCCGCGCCATGATGTTGTTCATCGAAAACGCCACCAGACCGGGTGCCAGGCAAACCAGCGCGAGACTCACTCGACCGGTCGATTCGGGACCGAATTTCCCATGCTCAAACAGCAGACGAATCATCGGCTCAGCTAGAAAAAACAGAAAAATCCCCGCCAGCAAATTGATGAAGATCAGATGATCCAGCCCCTGATTGAGAGTGGACTTAAACTCCGGATATTTCTTCTCCGCCGCCAGGCCGGACAGCGTGGGCAGAAGATAAGTGGCCAATGAGACTCCAAAAACTCCCTGCGGCAATTCCATCAGTCGAACGGCGTATTGAAACGACGCAACAATCGATGGGTCCACCCAGAAAGCCATGCCTTGGGTCATAAGCACATTGATCTGGAAAGCCGCCACACCGATGGTGGCCGGCACCATTTGCCGGATGACTCGCCGAACTGTCTCATCCCGCCATGGCGAGACCCAGATATAACGAAATCCCTCGGCGTGTAATGACGGGAGCTGAAACGCAGCCTGGGCGATGCCAGCAGCCAAAACTCCGATGGCAAGAGCATAAATTTGTTGGTGCAGTTTTTCACCCATGTGTGGGGCCAAAAAAAACACCGAAGCAATCATGACCACATTTAACACCGCTGCCCCAATGGCCGGGATGAAGAAATGCCCCCGGGCGTTGAGTATTCCCATGAAGATTGCCGTCAGACAGACGAGCAAAACATAGGGAAACATCCACCGGAGCAGGTGCAACATCAGATCGGTCTGCGGAGACAGATGTCCCCGTTTCAGCATCAGGGATACAACCAGAATACCCAGACCAATAATGACAGAGGAGGCGATGATCAGGGCGGAAATAACCGCGTTGGCGGCGCGCCACATTTCCGCCTCGCTGGTGGTTTTTTCCTTCTCTTTAAAAATTGGAATAAACGACGCCGTCAGCGCCCCCTCGCCCAGCAACCGGCGGAACAGATTCGGCACCATGAATGCCAGCTGGAATGCCCCTGCTTCCCAACCGTCCGCCATGAACCGGGCATAAACCATCTCGCGCACCATTCCCAGTAGACGGCTGGTCATGGTCGCGGCGGCCATGGCCCCGGAAGATTTCAACATTTGCGACATCGCGAGCGGAGTTTAAGGCGGGAAGTTCAACGATCAAGGTTGAAACAAAAAACTTTCAACCGGAAACTTTTAAAAACGGATCTCTTCCTGGTCCTTGGGAAAGTGGATTTCTACGTCTGGAAGCATCTTGATCGACAGACGACGTATTTTTTTAAGATGTTCCCAGTGCGATCGGCCCAAATGGATAAAGGCTATCCGTTTGATCTCGTGCTGCTGCAAATAATCAAAAAGTTCCTCGGGCCTGAAATGAGCCAGCTCACAAACCAACAAATCCAGCGGTTTGCTTAGCAGCGGGGCCAGATCTTCAGGACTGCCGATATCCGCGCTATGTCCGATTCTCATTTTGCCAGCCTCAATGAGAAAACAGAATGCTTCAAATTTTTGGGGATACTTTTTTTGAAAAGTCTTGCGCAGGCGATCCAGGTGGGTCGAACGGAAAGGGGTCACGCGAACATCCTTGGAAAGAACCGCGGTTCCGGCACGCAAGGCTTCGAATCGAAGCCGAAACTCAAGCAATTCATCAAAGATGCAAGCTGCATTCAACATTTGCCGCAAAGGTTTGAGGCCTTCCCGCGGCATATGAACAAGCAATTCTTTTTTTCGGGACTCCAACCACAAACCCTGCATGAGCATGAAAAACCCACCAATGTGATCTGCATGCAAATGCGATAAAAAAATACGGTCGAAGGCATCGTATGAAAGTCCTGAAGCCTTGTAGCTGCGGTCGAGCGGCTCTCCGCAATCGATTAAAAAGGAAGTCTTACCAAACCGGTACAAAAAAGAAGAATGGTTTCGGTCAGCACATGGCCAACCGTCCCCAACTCCGAAGCATTTTACAGAGAGTTGTGACATGTACTTTCGCTGATTGATAGGAAACTTCGCTCAAAGTCCCGTCACTACGCATCCACAAAAACAAAATAGCAATTTTAATGCCTGCCTGAATACCGCCACTTCATAACATACCTAAACCCTTGCTATAGCCGCAATTGGGCGTTCACCTGCCTTTCTCAAGTGATTTGAAAACCGCTGCTTAGTCCGAAATATGCATGAAAAGCGCCTGCATCCGGTTGTGGAATGCATGGTTTCCACCCCCCCGATTCGTGCAGTTAAAAAAGTGACAAATCACTTTGAACCTGCATGATTCCAGAAAACACTCCTCGGTGCTGTAACAATCCAAACATTCGGCACCGCATTTTATGATAAAAACCGATTCCGAAAATGGAGAATGGTGAACTCAGGACAATCCAAAATCTCCTCCGCTTTCACAAAAGCGTTCTCAAATGTGGGAAAGAACGCATCCCCTTCAACCGTCCGCTTCAGTACCGTCAAATAAAGATCCGAACACATCGGCAACGTCTGCTCATAAATCTGAGCGCCTCCACAAATAAAAATCTCCCGACTCTCATCAGCCAAACTAATCTCGCTCAAATCGAAAATCGTCCGCACGCCCGGATGCTGAAACGGACCCCGGCTCAAAACGATCGTCTCCCGGTTCGGCAATGGCCGGCCAATCGACTCGAACGTCTTCCGCCCCATCACCACCACCTGCCCCGTCGTCATCTTCTTGAACCATTTGAAATCCTCCGGCAAATGCCACGGAATTTTGTTCCCCTGCCCAATCACCCGGTTCTGGGACATCGCCGCAATTGCTTTGAAATGCTTCATCGGATTTGCGCAGTTGGATATTTACTGGAATGCCTGCTCACACGTATCACACCGCAATCGGTGCCTTGATCCCCGGATGCGGATCATACCCTGCCAATTGAAAATCCTCGAATTTAAACTCGTGAATATTTTTGATCGCCGGATTCAATTTCATCTGCGGCAGCTGTTTCGGCTCCCGGGAAAGCTGTAGCTTGGCTTGCTCAAGGTGGTTGCTATACAAGTGCAGATCCCCGAACGTGTGCACAAACGTCCCCGGCTTCAAATCACAAACCTGCGCCACCATCATCGTCAGCAGCGCGTACGAAGCAATGTTGAACGGAACACCTAAAAAAAGATCGGCACTGCGTTGATACAATTGGCAGCTTAATTCGCCATCCTGCACGAAGAACTGGAACAGCGCGTGACACGGCGGCAGCGCCATGCGCTCTATCTCCCCCACATTCCACGCGCTTACAATGTGACGGCGGCTGTCCGGAGTTTTCTTAATCTGCGCTATGACCTCGTCAATCTGGTTGATCGAGCGGCCATCCGCCGTGCGCCAATCACACCACTGCGCCCCATACACACGCCCTAAATTTCCCTCCGTGTCCGCCCACTCATCCCAAATCGTGACCCCATTTTCGTTCAGATACTTTACATTTGTATCACCGCGCAAAAACCAGAGCAGTTCGTAAATAATCGATTTCAGATGGAGCTTTTTGGTGGTCACCACCGGAAATCCGTCTGCCAATGGAAACCGCGCCTGGGCGCCAAAAACTGCGTAGGTTCCTGTCCCAGTCCGGTCGGGCTTAAATTTTCCCTGCTCCAGAACGAGCTTTAAGAGCTGGTGATACTGAATCATAGATTAAATTGCATGCTGAACTTTGACCGGTTCAGTTTGCTTCCTTTCGGGTTGTGCCGTCGAAATCTTTTTCAGATTCCATTTTTTTGCTGTTTCATCGAGAAATACAATCGTCAGGCTTTGCAAACCCCGCTTCTCGCGCCGTAAAAACCACGCAAACAATGGCACGGTCAATGCCAGGAGTCCCACCCAGGGAAACCACCTGCCGACGATGGCGATTATGGGCAACTCAAAAGCCACCGCCGCCCAGAATGTCATCTTGGCCCATAATGACCAATAGCTTTTTAAGCGGCATCGAAGAAGCCTCTTTCCATCAGGATAATCCTCCGCCACGGTGGTCAATTGCAGGTGACTCCAACGATTGCCGAAAATTTCCACGTCATATTCGTTCCAACCGATGTCTGACTTGTTTGGCCAGCCTTTGCGATCCAATCGCTCCAGAATACTCGCCACAAATTCAATGCGATCCACATAACCTTCTGACCAATATGAAACCTCACTCAAGGAATATGGGCTGTTGCGTAGCGCAATCGAATCCAAGGTTTCTCTGGCTGCCGAGGTGGCGGATTGCAGGCTTAAACGTCCCTGGTATCTGGCCAATCCCCGGACAATCGGTTGCAGCAGAAATAGCAAGGCCACCACTGGACGCGACCACCAGCGAATCTTCTTTTTGGGCAAACTTGCCTGGGCTGCAGCCACCCCGCACACTCCCAGCGAGAGCACCAGACTGGTCACGGCCACGGGCAGCAGATACAGAAACGTCGATGAAAGCACCAACAGCGGTAGCGTAACCAATATGTGATATTCCAAACTGCTGAACAGCGAAAGCACACCCACTGCCTGGGAGGTATAAAGCGTTTGAAAGAATCCACTGGCAAATGCCCCGTGATAAATAATGGGGGGGCGCATAACGATTCCAAACTTTGCTGGCGAATAGATTCTGCCCTGCCAGATGCCTCCGCCCATCGCATTAAAATATTCCGGATGTTTCCGCACCAGTAAAGCCTCGGCCTCGCCATAACCCCGCTGCTGCTTCAAGTAGGCGTTCACTGTCGACCTTCGGTAATGCCAGACGAAGCCTGCCGGGCTAAATCCTATCCTGCCTCCGGCCTGCTGCACCCGCCAGCAAACATCCACATCGTCCCCGGCCTTCCAGAAAATGGGATCGAAACCACCAATTTCCTCCAAAGCCCACTTGTAAAAGGCCATGTTGCAACCCGGTATATGTTCGGCCTGACGATCAGTCAGCATGACATGCGCCGGGCCACCGGGAGAAACCATCACCGCCGCCGCAACCAGGGAATCGTCATGCGGCAAAAAATTATGCCCGCCCATGCCGGCAAAATCTCCATCCAATAAATCTCCCACCAGGTAATACAACCAGTCTTCATCCGCGCGACAGTCGGAATCGGTAAAAGCCACAATTTCTCCCGTGGCCGCGGAAATTCCAGAATTGCGAGCCACCGAAAGCCCAAGGTTCTTTTCGTGCTTGAAGTAATGAACTTTGGAATAAGATCGAACGATATTCGCCGTATCATCGGTGGACCCGTCATCCACAAAAACCACCTCGTAGTCGGGATAATTCAGACGCTCCAGGGAATCCAGGCACGCCTTGGTCGTTCGCCCGCCATTATAGCTGGCCACCACGATGGATACCTTCGGATAACGGTTCAACGGAAAATAAGGCGCCAACCGGTACATCTTTTGAACCGCCCGGTAGGAATCCTTGCGCTGCCTGTCGCGCGTGGTAAGGCCCATCTTCCAATCTTCAATCTGTTGACCGCCGCGCCACCAATCATCGGTATAACTGAAAACGATGGTGCCGGCCAACCCACCACGGAAAGCTGTTTCAATCTGCCAGGATAAAATCTCACATTTTTGCGGTTCGCCTTCCCGCAGCGAATCAATTCCAAATTCACCAAGAATCAATGGCTTGGCATCAGCGATCATCTGCAAACGAGATAGGTAATTCTTAAACGGCTGCTGCTGGTGCAGATAAACATTGAAGGAAAGAAAATCCAAACTTTGCGGCCGCAGAAATTCGGTCGAAGGAAAGTTCGTAAACGTACAGAGGCAATCCGGATCGATCTTCTTTGCTTCCGCCACCAGTTCATCGATGAAATTCGACACTGCTTTTGCCCCGCTCCAGCGCACAATATCCGGTGGTATTTCATTCACCACGCTATACGCAAACACCGCCGGATGCGCCGCACAGGATCGCACCGCCTGACGCACCGCTTCACGTGCCTGCTCCTTCAATTCCGCGGAATCCAAAAAACACAGATGCTTGTTCCACGGTATATCAACCATCAATTTGAGGCCATATTCCGCGGCCAGATCGAGAACCCATCGAGGAGGAACGTGATAAACTCGCACCAGGTTCGCATCCAATTCGCGAATCTGCGCAAAATCCATGGCCGTCTGTTCCCGGGTGGCAAAATGCCCTTCACCTGTTTCCGGTGCAAAGGGCCCATAGGAAACCCCTTTCAGGTAAAACTTTTTGTCACCCAGACTAAAAAATTTACCATCCACAGTCACGCGATCTGAGGATGAACGAGTCATTTAACTTTGGACGGCGTAGTCTGGCTTAATCATCAATGCCATCAAATAGCAAAACAAACCATCGGACGCAAGCCGCGACAAAACAAAGCATTACGTATGCACATTTTCGCTTGCGCACCCGGTTCAAACTACCACCAAATAACCTCCATGCGTAAGCTGCCTCATACTCATTCCTGTTTCGTTTGTGGCGAATCCAACCCTTTGGGCCTCAAGCTCCGATTTGAAACGGATGGCACAGTGGTTCAAACCCGCTTCTCACCCCGTCCTGAACACATTGGCTTTAAACAGACAGTCCATGGCGGCATTACCGCCACTCTCCTGGATGAAATTATGGTCTGGGCCTGCGCCGTCCAAACCCGTCGTTTCGCCTATTGCGCCGAATTAAACGTCCGCTACAAATCCCCCGCAAAACCAGGAGACGAACTGATCGCGACCGCCGAACTAACCTCCAATCGCCGAAATAAAATTTTCGAAGCCAAAGCCGAATTGAAAACCAACTCTGGTGAACTCATCGCCACCGCCTCCGGCAAATACCTTCCCATCAGTGGCACCGACGCCGCTGGCATGCTCGATGACTTCATCGGCGACGCCAGTGATCTTCTAAAATAAACACCCAAACAACTTCCCGGTCATTGCCCGGGACTATTCTTCGAGGAGGCAAGGCAAGGTACCCCTCACTTTTTCGTCAAATCAATCCGGTTCTTCGTCAAAGTGGTTCCCTCATCCAAGGCCAATTGCGCGATATGCTGGTTGTAACTGGCAATGGCCCGGATTTCCAGCGTTTGGGCATTGGTATAATCCTTTTGCAATTGCAGCACTTGAAAACTGGTGCTTTTCCCGTTCTCCAACTTCTTTTGTTCAGCCTCGAGCGCATCCTTCGCATACACTGTCGCCGCATGTCTTGCCTTGATGGTTTGCAGGTCGGCGCGCAACTGTCCCACATCATTTTCGACCGTCACAATCGCCAACTGCTCGGTTCTCTTCAGCGCGAGGAGCTGTTGCTGAACGGTGGCTTTGGCAATCCGGTAGTTATTTCGCGCCGCGCCATTACCCAGCGGCATGCTCACCACCACACCGTAGGTGTAGAAAGGATTTTTCTCTTCCCGCACATCACCTAATATTCCCGTGAAACTGCCGGCCAGGGCATTCCGCCCATAGCTGCCCTGCAGGTTTAAGGTAGGAAACAACTGATTGAAGTCGTATTTTACCGTGATGTTATTCTTATCAAGAGTCAACCTTTGCTGCAGGATGTCGGGCCTGTTTTCCAGCGCCGACCGCCAGCTCTCTTGAAGATCAAACTGTTGGGGCGTGGCGGTCAATGACTCCGCTGGCACCGGCGTCACGTTCACCCATTCTCCATAATTATCAGTAATCAAACTCTTGAGATTGTTCTCATCCGTCCCCTGAGTCTGCAGCGCCGTTAACAAATCAGCTTCCGAGCTCGCAGCTTGCGACTCCGACTGTTTCTCATCGAGCGGAGCCAGCGCGCCCACTTCCACACGCTTGAGATTTTCAGACACGAGTTGCTGGGCCAGTTTGAGGGCTTCTTGATTCACTCTGACGTTCTCCCGGGCGAAGATCAGTTCGTAATAGGCGGTTTGCACATCCGTTACGGTTTTCATGATCTGCTGCCGCAACGCCTGCTCGTCAAACTTAAGTGCATTTTTGTCCAACTGAATGGTAAAGCGGGTCTGATCAATCCAGAAACCCTTCAACAACGGCTGGGTCAGTGTGATTCCAGGGCCAGGGTTGGCACTCCACTGCAAATCAGGCCTGATTCCCGTACCGGACTGATCTATTAGTGAGCCGCCTGTTAAATCGTAGGTTGTTCCCGTCGGTAGAGATCCACTAATATCAGGAGTAAAGATATCCGAATGAGTTACCCGCGATGGCAGGGCGAGACCAGTCGTCGTGTCAATGCCACCGGGAGATGAGTTCATCCTGTGTGTGGCCCTGAAGCTCGCGGTTGGCTCGTACGCCGCGTAAGCCACACTGATGGTATATTGGTCAAACAGCGGGGTATACTGCGTAATCTGAATGTCCAGATTGTGCAGAAGTGCCATCCGGATGCACTCTTCCAATGTCAACACCCGTGTCTGCCGCGCACCTTTCACTAATGGCACCTTCACTGGTGGCTGGGGCTCCTGCCGCGCATTCACTGCCACTGCCACACACGCCAGCGCCACCACACAAATTTTGCTCGACTTCATGAAGAGCGAAGAGTGCTTGATTTGGGAAACTTCGTCAAATACTCGCATGCTGGTTACTTATCTTTCTCGTTATTTAGGTTGCTGCTCTCTTCAGACGGTCCGCAATAGCCTGCCATTCACTGGATTCCGGCAAAGCTTCCACAATAATTAACTCGGCACCCGCTTCATCGCATCGGTGCAACTCGGCATAAATCGCGCGCGCAAATGCCTCCGCATCGTGCGGAATGACACTCACGCCGCCAAACCTTCCGGCAGAAGGAATTACTGTGTGGGCAATCACCTGAATTTTCTCGGCCGCGATTTTGCGCCGCGCAATTTGTGAGAGAAAATCCGGCTCATTCTCCCAGGATAAAATTTCCAGCCTGGCCTTGGGCGAATAATGCTTTTTTAACTGGCCGGGACTCTTAATGATTTCAGCCTTTGTCCCTTTTTTACTGGTTTGTGATAGCACGGTTTCAGCCGGCAAAGCTGCCTGCAATGCTTCCTCACGAATCATTCCGGGGCGCAACACCCTCGCCGGGCTGACGGATATATCCAACACAGTGGATTCAATGCCCACCTGGGATTGTCCCCCATCCACAATCAACTTGATCCTGGTTCCAAGCCCTTTGCTCACATGTTCTGCATTGGTGGGCGAAATTTGGTTGGAAGGATTGGCGCTGGGGGCTGCCAAAGGAAAACCACACTCGCGAATCACCGCCTGGATAAAAGGATGACTGGGCCAGCGCAGACCAACCGTGGAGCCTCCGGCGGTCACGATATCCGGAATACTTTCAGCCCGGGGAAGAACGAGAGTGAGTGGTCCCGGCCAAAACGCACGGGCCAGTTTCTCAGCCTGCACCGGCCATTCGGAAACACAGGCTCTTGCCATTTCGATATCGGCCACATGAACAATAATTGGATTGTGCGCTGGCCGTCCCTTGGCTTCAAAAATCCGCCCCACGGCTGCCGCGTCGAGTGCATTGGCCGCAAGTCCGTAAACCGTTTCTGTAGGCAGCGCCACCAACTCGCCGGCCCGCAAAAGCTCCGCCGCCCGCTTCACTGCCTTCTGGAACAAAGCAGCGGTATGCGTGGGCAAAATCTCTGCGCTCGCTTCTGGATTCTTCAAACCGTCCTTGAGATTGCGAGAATTTCGGTCGCACTGCAATCTTTTGCTCTCCAAAAGGGATGCAGTTATGGGGGGCGTTTCCGACTGGATGCAAGTCACCGCGAGAGCCTGACCGTATTCCATCTTTATCATGTCGCCGTTACTTCACTGGAGCATTGGTCTGACCGGCCGACCCTGGCGGAGTTTCAGGATGTCCACTTCTGGATCGGTGGCGTCGCTCGCGAAATTCCTTTTCCATCTCCTCCAGCTTGGTCTTTTGTTCATCCGTGAGCAGCGGACGCATCTGGGCATGCAAATTGTCAAAAACCTGCGAGACTCGCTGCATGGTATTTGTCTGGATCGACCGCAATTCCGCCCCGGCAACATCGATCATCGGATTTATCTTATCCACTTGATCGGCGGTTAAGTTGAGCCTGGTTTTAAGATCTGACCGCATGCGTTCGGTAAAATCACCGGGCGGATGTCCAGGCCCTCTGCCCGGCGGATGTCCTTTTACCAGCTTGTACGTAATCCCCGATCCGGTAACCGCTCCCAATACGAAGAGCATTACCAAATAAACTATGAGCTTGCCTTTGGAGGGTATGGTCATTGGTTCAATGCGAGGGTCACCGCGGAATCAGCAATGGAAAATGCATCCGCTGTTTCCCCGGCTCGATCGTTGCTGCCGCTGCGATCGCTGTAATTCCAAGCCAGGCTCAGCAGCATCAATAAGCAGGCACAGGCCACCGCCCGGCGAAACCACACAATGAGCATGGTCATGTCCTCACCTGGCTGCAGCGAGCGCCAACCCGCCAATACCTGGGCTTCCAGTTTAAAGGATGGCGCTCCGACCTCCATCCGCGGCGAACGGGCTGCGGCTCTGAATAATCGGTCCAGTTGGTTGTCGTTTTGCTTCATCGCCTTTCCTCTCTCATGAGTTGTTTAAAATGTTTTCTCAATTTATTGCGCGCGCGAAAAGCGCGAACTTTTATCACCGATTCATTCCAGCCCGTAATCTGCTTCACTTCTTCGATCGAACGCCCTTCCATCGTGAGCAAATTCATGACCAACCGGTCTTCGGGATTCAACAAGGCCATCAATTTTTCCGCCAATTCCCGGGAGGCCAGGCTCTGATCCGGATTCAACTCTTCCTGCGTGGACGCCAGCAAATCCAGCACATGCCCCTCATCTTCGCCCAAATCGGCCCATCGAACCTCAGGCCGCACCTTCTCCGCCCGCAAAACCTTGATGCACGTGTTCACCGCGATTCGGGACACCCAGTGTTGGAATGGCACCTTGCCTGCATACTGATCGAGGTGCGTAAAAATCTTCATAAACACCATTTGCACCAGGTCTTCTTCGCCTGTCCGTCGCGGCAAATGCGATCGAACCAGCTTGATGACCAGCGGATAAAGTTCCTGGAAGAGCATGCGTGCAGCCTCTTCATCCCGCCGGCGGACTCGCTCCAGGCAGGCAGGCATGTCAAACCCGGTCTCAGGCATATCGGATCGTGCGCCATTGGCTCATCCACTTCATCTATATGTAATGACCCGCCGCACGGCAATAAGTTACGGGAATTTTTTACGGCTGGCGATCCGTTGACTAACGCCTTATTCGTACCTCAGGGCATCAATGGGATCGAGCTTGGATGCTTTCCAGGCGGGATAAAATCCGAAGAAAATCCCAATCAACGCACTGATAAAAAAAGCAATTCCCACCCAATTCATCGGGGTCAGCGCCGCCCAGCCCAGCTTGGCCGCCACCAACTTGGAACCGCCCGTCCCGCATAAGATT
This sequence comes from Pedosphaera parvula Ellin514, assembly GCF_000172555.1. Lineage (NCBI taxonomy): Bacteria > Pseudomonadati > Verrucomicrobiota > Pedosphaerae > Pedosphaerales > Pedosphaeraceae > Pedosphaera > Pedosphaera parvula. The sequence goes on along the minus strand of NZ_ABOX02000022.1, from coordinate 9,719 downwards.
CCCAATACCCCGCCCAGCAGGCTCAAAGTGATCGCCTCGACCAAAAATTGCAGAAGAATATCCCGTCCGTGCGCTCCTACAGCCATCCGGATGCCAATCTCCCGTGTGCGCTCGGTAACACTCACCAGCATGATGTTCATGATTCCAATCCCGCCCACCAAAAGGGAAACCAATGCCACCGCTGCCAATAACCATCTCATGGTCTGCGACGCATTGGCCGCCATTTCCGCGATCTCCTGCTGCGTCCTCACCGTGAAATCGTCGTCTCGCCCGGCTTGAATACGATGTCTCTGCCGCAATAAGAAGGTGATTTCCTGTTGCACGGAACTCAACATCTTCGGACTCGATGCCTGAACTGTGATGCCTCGCAGCATGGTCGCGCCAAATAATCGCCTCATTGCGCTCGTATAAGGAACAATGACCACATCGTCCTGGTCCTGTCCCATTACGGAAAGCCCTTTGGGCACCAGTGCTCCCACCACTATGAACGGCACATTCTTGATGCGAATAATTTGGCCGATCACATTTCCATCCGGAAACAATTGCTTGGCCACGGTCTGGCCAATGACAGCCACCTTGCCCGCCCCCCGCACATCCTGTTCCGAGAACATGCTACCTTCCGCCAGTGGCCATTGCCGGATGTCCAAATAATCCTGCCCCTCTCCCTGAATGTTTGTGCCCCAATTTTGATTTCCCGCAGCTACCTGCGAACCCGAACGCAGTTCCGGACTGACCAGCGTAACGCCGGGCACCTCGCGTTCAATTGACAGGGCATCCTCGACCGAAAGGGTTCCTGCACCTCCCCATCCCGAGTGCACACCGCCACGGGTAAAACTGCCGGAAAAAATCAACACCACATTCTGCCCCAGGCTTGCGATCTGGCCCTCCACCTGCGCTTTCGCTCCATTCCCCAAGCTCACCGTCGCAATCACCGCGCCCACACCGATGATCATTCCCAACATGGTCAGGATGGTGCGCAGCTTGTTTCGCTTCAAAGCTCGGGCCGCAATTTTTAACGTGGCTAAAATTTTCATGGTGCCAATTGAACTGCCTGTTGGGCTTCCGTTAATTTGCGCAACTCCTCGGTGGCGATCAACCGGTTCGCCACCGGCGCATCACTCACAATTCTGCCATCCCGCATAATCACGTTCCGTTTGGTGTAACTCGCAATATCCAGTTCATGCGTCACCATGATGATGGTAATGCCCTTGTCATTGAGATTCTGGAACACCCCCATGATCTCCATGCTCGTCTGCGTATCCAGATTCCCCGTTGGTTCATCCGCCAGTATCATGGCGGGTTGGTTCACCAAGGCCCGCGCTATTGCCACGCGCTGTTGTTGCCCGCCGGATAGTTGGTTCGGATGATGATCCGCTCGCGCTCCCAAACCCACAATCTCCAGTGCTTCCAACGCGCGCCGCCGCTGCTCATGCGCGAAGCCTGGCTTGCGCGTGTACATCATCGGCAATTCCACGTTTTCCAAGGCCGAGGTGCGCGATAACAAATTAAATCCCTGGAATACAAATCCAATTTTCTCGTTTCGGATCGTTGCCAGTTGATCCCGATCCAACACTGAAGCATCCACTCCATCGAGCATGTAACGTCCCCGCGTCGGCCGATCCAGGCAGCCCAGCATGTTCATCATGGTCGATTTCCCGGATCCACTCGCGCCCATTATCGCCACAAACTCGCCCTTCCCAATTTGCAACGACACATCTTTCACCGCGTGCACATTCACCTCACCGGTGTGGTAAACCTTGTCGATATGCTCAAGCTGGATGATGGAACTCATGGGCTTGTTCGAAATGTCAGCCATTTGTTCATTAAAAACGACGCATGCCACCGCCGCCGAATGGATTGGATGGGGCCGCCGCTGCTGGCGCCGCCCCCACTACAAGCTGGCCGACAATCACCTGATCACCCTCTTTCAAACCTTCCAGCACCTCTGTATTGACACCATCGCTGATGCCAATTTTGATCTGGATTGGTTTCGGTGCCTGTCCTTTGCCATTCTCATTTTGGGCGAGCACATAAACCGTGCGAATCGGCGAACCATGTTCCCCTTTGGCGTGCCCTGTCTGGCCGGCACTTCGTCTTCCACCGCCGCCGGGCCGTCCGTTACCACCATTAGCCCCATCCGGACGGGCCTGCCCGGGGGTGCCACCTTCGGGCGCCGTCACACCGCCGCTCGCTTGCGCCACGGCATTGCTTAGCACTGGCGAAACCGCCGGCTTCTTCGTCTCGCCAGTCTCCTGTGGTCGGAAGCGCAAGGCGCCATTCGGTATTTTCAGCGTCTCGTTCCGTTGGGCGGCCACAATGGATACGTTGGCCGTCATGCCCGGCTTAAGCTTTTGATCCTTGTTGTCCACTCCAATCACGGTATCATAACTGATGACGTTTTGGTTGGTGATCGGAGAATTTCTCACCTGCCAGACTGTTCCATGAAAATTTCGCGTCGGAAAGGCATCCACCGTAAAGTTCACCGTTTGATTGGTCTCAATCCCGCCAATATCCGCCTCTGACACCACAGCATCAATCTGCATCTTGCTCAAATCATTGGCGATGACATAAAGGGTTGGCGCACTCAAGCTCGCGGCGACGGTCTGCCCGATGTCCACATTCCGGGAAATGACAATCCCATCAATTGGTGAAAAAATCGTCGTGCGATCCAGGTCCACCTTCGATCTTACCACCGCCGCATCTTTGATCTGCACGTTGGCTTCGGATTGATGCAACGTGGCAACCGCCTTGTCGTAATCCGACTGGGATATCAGCCTGTTCTTGGAAAGTTCCTCGGCGCGCTTGGCTTCCACCTGGGCGAGCTCCAAAGTCGCCTTCGCATTCGCCAAATCCCCTTGAGATTGCATCAAGGCAGCTTTGTAGGTTGCTGGATCAATTTGCGCGATCAATTGCCCGTTCGTTACCGTGGTATTAAAATCCGCATATAATTTATCGATGATACCTGAAATCTGGCTGCCCACCTGCACATTTGTCACTGGATTCAGCTGTCCCGTCGCGGTCACCGCCTGGATCAAATCGCCTTTGGTAACTTGCGCCGTCCGAAATTCCGGCTCTTTCTCTCCCTGATTCTTCCAAATCCAAATACCTGTGCCCGCCGCCACTGCCAACAGCACAATCACCACCAATAGGGTGACCAGACTAAAAACCGAATCTCTTTTCAACATATGTTCTATTCAACTAAGCAATAATGACCTCTGCCAACTAAAAAGGTTACGCACACGTAATATTTACCACAACTGCATAACCATACAAGCTACTGTTATTAAATTACTTACAATACATACCACTTCTAAAAACTTTTCCATCTTGATAGGCGGTTTCGCTATTCGCGTATAGGGTCTTTACCCCATATGGATTGCTTCCGCTAATCTATAACTTAAGCCGCTTGTTTGAGGGACAATTAGGAGCAAACAGCATGGTTCTCAGAGGCAGCCCGAGTTAAGTCGTTTATTTATTTATATTAATAACATGCCCAAGACCATCTTGCTCGTTGAAGACTTTGAAGATGATGCGATCCTCTTCAAGCTGGCTTTGAATCAGGCCGGTGTAGTTAATTCCATTATCACGGTCGCCACCACCGAGGAAGCCATTTCCTATCTGCTGGGAGATGGCCCGTACGCTGACCGCACCGCGCACCCTCTTCCTACGGTTATTTGTGTTGATCTAAAATTGAACGGTAGAGATGGTTTGCATCTCCTTGGCTGGCTGAACATTTTCCCGCAGTTCAATGAAACCCTGGTAATCGTTCTCAGTGGTTATCATGAACTGAAGGAAGTTCGCGCCGCCTATGGCATGGGTGCCGATTCCTTCCTCAGCAAGCCCATCCATCCGAAGGACGTTGAGAATCTCATCCGCGCCTACCCTCAGTATTGGGACTTCAAACGAGTGGACCATCTATAGGCAGGTTTTACCTTCATCGAAAGCGGGCTTGCTCTGGCAGTTGCAAGCTCGACCGACTTTACTCTCTGGCCTTTGCACCTTTTTTGGTTACAATGGTCCCGTGCTGAAATCTTTGAACCAGCAACTCGCGCAGGCCGTTCATCTTACCGATGAACAGGTCCGTATTGCCGTTGGCCAGCTTCTCGATGAATCCATCCCGGCCGATTTGAAAGCCGATTTCCTCTGCCATCTCGCCGCTAAAATCGAAACTCCCGAGGAAATCGCCGCCTTTGCCCGCGAATTGCGAGCCAAATCCATTCAGCCTCCCATCGATGCCGAAACCCGCTCCCGCGAAATCCTGGATGTTTGCGGCACTGGCGGGGACAGACTCAATACCTTCAACATCTCCACGACCGTTGCCATCATTTGTGCCGCCGCCGGAGTCGCCGTCGCCAAGCACGGTAACCGCGCCATCACCTCCCAATCCGGCAGCGCCGATGTCCTGGAAGCCCTCGGCATCCGCGTCGAACTGACTCCTGCCGAAGCCGCCCAATCCTTGCGCGAACACAATTTCGCCTTTTTCTTTGCTCCGAACTATCATCCGGCTTTCAAACACATCAGTGCCGCGCGCAAACTTTGCGCCCAACGCGGTCAGCGCACCATATTCAACTTCGTTGGCCCGCTCCTGAATCCAGCACGTCCTTCGGCTCAGCTCATCGGCGTATCACGGCCGGAGCTCTGTGAAACTCTCGCCCACGTTTTGCAATCTCTCGGCGTCCGTCGCGGCATGGTTGTCAGTGGCCAGGTCGGGACTGCGTGGCTCGATGAACTCTCCACCCTGGGAGAAAACATCATTGCCGAGTTTTACCAGGACCGTGGCTTTACCACCTCCTCCATCTCCCCAAACCATTTCCCCTTGCAACCCGCCACGCTCGCCGATCTGGCCGGCAGTGATCGTCAGGCCAATGCGGAAATTGTCCGGCGCCTGCTCCGCAACGAAGACCGCGGCCCCAAACGCGACGCCATCCTCCTCAACGCTGGCGCTTCCCTGTTCGTCGCCAATAGAACCAAATCTCTCCTCGAAGGTTGGGAATTGGCCGATAATTTGATCACCAGCGGCCAGGCGTTTGCCAAATTACAAGCACTGGCTGCCACTGGCAATTGACCACCTGCGGGCCAGATTGAGCTGGAGTCCCAGGTCAAAGTCGCTAGTCTCCTTCCAAACAAGGGTCAATGAGCCATGTATAAAATCCTCGGAACAGATGGTAAGGAGTACGGTCCGGTCACAGCGGGCCAGGTGCGGGAATGGATTGCCGCCCGTCCCTCCGCCCTTACCCTCGCCAAACTCGAGGGAAGTAACGAATGGAAACAACTGTCTCAGTTTCCGGAATTTGCTTCAACTCTCATTCAACATCGACTGCCGCCCGCCGCTCCCAAAAAGCAGAGTAAAGGTCTTCCCATCGTTGCCGTCATCGCCCTCGTTTGTGTCGGCGGCCTCTTTTTCATCGGGCTGCTGGCTGCGATTGCCATTCCGAATTTTGTGCGGGCTAGAAAACAGGCTCAGACCAATGTCTGCAAAAATAACATTCAGGAATTGGCCAACGCCATGCAGGTCTACGCCCATGCGAATAACGAACAATTTCCTTCCGCTGCCACCTGGTCGGATAACATCAAGGGCAAGGTCGCTTCTGTCTCGACCTTTGCCTGCCCGCTCGCCCTGGGAAATTCCTGTGGTTACGCTTTCAACCGTAAACTCGCCGGCAAAAAAATAAATGAAGTCAATCCCATGACAGTAATGCTATTTGAAAGCGATGCCGGCTGGAACGGCTCCGGCGGCCCCGACCAGATTGTCGGGCGCGATCATGTCCCCTCTGAGGATAGTCGTGCGCAACATGGGGACCGCATCTTCCATGTGGTCTTTGTGAACGGCGAGTTCGCCTCCATGCCCGAGTCCGGCCTCAAGTCTCTCCGCTGGGATCCATAAACCTAAACTAAGGAACAAATCATCATGTATAAAGTGCTCGGAAACGATGGCAAGGAATACGGCCCGGTTAGTGCCGAACAATTGCGCCAATGGATTGCTCAGGGTCGGGCAGTTGCCAATACCAAGGTACAACCGGAAGGCTCAACCGAATGGAAGTTGCTTTCTGAACTTCCAGAGTTTTCGGGTGCATTCTCTGCTCCTCCTCCTCCATCGGCACAACCTGCCACGCCACGATTTATCGCCACGGGTCCAACCGAACGAAGTGGCTTGGCCGTCGCTTCCGTGATTTGCGGTGCCCTGGGTTTGGTTACCTGCATCACCTCGCCGATAGGACTGATCCTCGGCATCATGGCGCAGAATCAGATCAAAAAAAGCGAGGGGCGAGTCACAGGCTCCGGACTGGCGACCACTGGCATTGTTCTTTCCTGCGTTACTTTCGCCTTTTTTGGACTTGCTGTCATGGCTGGCTTGCTGCTGCCAGCACTTGCCAAAGCCAAAGAAAAGGCACAGATGATCAACTGCGTTAACAACATGAAACAGCTTGGCCTCGCGGCCCGGATGTACGCTGGCGATAACCACGACAAATTTCCCCTCTCAAATAACTGGAGCGATCTCCTCAGCCCTATGGCAGATGCCAAAGCGTTCGTCTGCCCGGTCAACAAGAACCACCGCTCCAGCTACGCCTTCAACGCAAAATTAAGCGAGAAAAACCAGAAGGAGGTAAACCCGCAGACGGTTTTGTTCTTCGAGAGCGATGACGACTGGAACGCTTCCGGCGGTCCTGAAAATCTGACCCACTCCCGACATGGCTCCTACCTGGTCATTTGCTTCGCCGACGGCTCGGTCCAACGCATGTCCGCCTCCAGGCTCAATACTCTGCGCTGGGATCCATAAACCTAAAAAAATCATCATGTATAAAGTGCTCGGAAACGATGGCAAGGAATACGGTCCCGTCAGTGCCGAACAATTGCGCCAATGGATTGCTCAGGGTCGGGCGGTCGCCAATACCAAGTTACAACCCGAAGGCTCAACAGAATGGAAATCGCTTTCTGAAATTCCGGAGTTTTCAACCGCATTTGTGTCTGCACCGCCTCCTTCTGACCCACAACCTCAGCTCTCGGGACCCGCCAAAACCAGTGGCTTGGCAATCGCCTCGGTGATCTGCGGTGCCTTGGGTCTAGTTACCTGCATCACTTCCCCCATCGGCCTAATCCTTGGCATCAGCGCTCGGAATCAGATCAAAAAAAGCGACGGACAAATCAAGGGCTCAGGGTTGGCCACCACAGGCATCATTCTTTCCTGTGTTACTTTTGCGATCGTTATTCTGGCATTCTTGTTGCCCGCACTCGCCATGGCCAAACAAAAGGCGCAGGCAATCAGTTGCATTGGCAACATGCATCAACTTGGCATCGCTGCTCATCTTTATGCAGGAAGCAACCACGACAAATTTCCCACATCGAAAAACTGGTCCGACCTGCTTGCCCCATCCGTTGGAAACCCCAAAGCCTTCGTATGCCCCCTGCATCCAACCCACCGCTCCAGTTATGCCTTCAATGCAAAGGTTGGCGGAAAAAAGCAAAACGAGGTAGCACCGGAGACCGTATTATTTTTTGAGAGCGATGCAGGATGGAATTCATCCGGCGGCCCCGACGACCTCTCGCTCACGCGCCACGACTCCCGCATAATCGTTTGCTTCGCCGACGGCTCAGTCCAACGCTTGCCCGCCTCTAAGCTCGATACTCTGCGCTGGGATCCTTGAAATATTTGCTCATTTGTGGATTTACCCTCATCACCATCAACGCCTCCTGCCCCGACAAGCAAGCTGGCAGTTAGTTCCTTTGCTCTCGGTCTTCTTGGCTTTTGCACCGGCGTTAGCGCTCCTTTCGGTCTGATACTTGGAGTCCTTGCTCACCGCAAGATCAGTCAGAGTGAAGGCAGAATGAAAGGCTCAGGACTAGCTACGAGTGGCATCATTGCTTCGTGCCTGGCTCTAGGATTTATGCTGCTGGTTCTGCCTGCGGTTATAAAAGCAAAAGAACTGGCTGACCAAATTAATTGCGTAAACAATCTGAGTTATTTACGCCGTTCGATAGAAGGATATGCCGCCAATCATGAAGGCAGATTTCCTCAAGCCACGAATTGGTGCGATGTCATGGAGCCTTACGTCGGAAGCAACAACTTCTTCATGTGCCCGGCCAAATCGAAGCTTCGCTGTGGCTATGCTTATAATTCAAATCTAAGCGGAAAAGTCAGGAACGAAGTGGATGCTCAAACCGTCATGCTCTTTGAAAGCGACGGCGGTTGGAACTTCTCAGGCGGTTCAGCCCAAATGGTTACAAACCGCCATCACGGCACAGTTGTTTCGACTGTCGATGGTTCTGTCCGGTGGGTCCAGTCCTCTGAACTCGGCACCCTCCGCTGGAATCCCTGACTGGCTTTTCCAGCTAAAATGGTGTAATTATCGGGAAGCAAGGGAGCCATGTATAAAATCATCGGGATAGATCAAAAGGAGTATGGACCGATCAGCGCAGAGGAATTACGCCGCTGGATCTCGGAGGGCCGCGTCAATGCCCGCACCATGGTCCAGCCGGCCGGCAGTTCAGGCTGGATACAACTTGGCACGCTCCGGGAATTCTCCACCTCCTTTTTCCCACCGCCGACCTTTACCACTCCTTACAGCTACTCCGGAGGTGGCACCAACAGCATGGCCACCGCAGGTCTGGTCTGTGGAATCCTCGGTTTACTGTGCTGCTGTTTCGGTCCGCTATTCTCAATCCTGGGATTGGTTTTCTCATGGATCGCTCTCAACCAAATAAACCATGATCCACTGCAGCGTGGCCGAAGCATCGCGATTGCCGGCTTGGTCCTCTCCATCCTAGGCTTGATCGGCCTCGTTTTTTCCCTGCTGGCCGGCATTGTGAGTTCGTCATTTCAAATGTTTCACGCCCACGTATGAACCACTCGATAACTGACAGACCGTACGACTTGCAACTTGCGCACCAACTCCGCACGCTTGCATCACCTGTCACATTCCCCTACAACCCTCGGTGGAACGGAAGGACTTAGGCATCTATGTATAGAATCATCGGCGCAAATCATGTGGAATACGGCCCCCTGACCGCGGAACAACTGCGTCAATACATCCTCGAAGGCCGGGCCGATGCCAACACTCAGGCGAAATTCGAAGGCACTGAAAACTGGAAACCCCTGGGCACCTTTCCCGAATTTGCCGCCGCGCTCAACCCCGCTCCTGCCGGTTACGCCTCGAGCCCTCCTCCCGCTCCGGGCAGCCTGCCAGCCAAAACCAACGGCATGGCAATCACAAGTTTGATCTTTGGCATCCTCTCGCTCCTGATTGGTTGGGCCTGCTGCGGTCCCCTGCTCTCCCTGCTCGGCATTATTTTTGGCATCATTGGAATTTCCCAAACCAACAAAAGCTCGGGCACTCAAACCGGCAAGGGCATGGCCATCACCGGGATCGTTCTCTCGATCCTTGGCTTGATAATTTCGGTCATCATCATCGTGATTTTTGGTTTGGTGGGCGCCCTCCGCGATTCAATGCATTAAGCAAATTCGGACTGGCGATGTGATTTGCTTTTGAGTAGAGAAACTGTCAGTATTCAATTCACGGGCAAATCAAAAGGAAACCTATCATGTATAAAATCATTGGAGCAAATCAGACGGAATACGGACCGATCTCAGTCGATCAACTTCGCCAGTGGATCACTGAGGGGCGCGTCAACGCTCAAACCCTGGCGCAGGCGGAGGGGGAAACCGGTTGGAAACCGATCTCTCAGTATCCTGAATTTGCTGGCAGCTTTGCCACCACACCTCC
>NZ_ABOX02000021.1 GCF_000172555.1 Pedosphaera parvula Ellin514 | reverse complement strand
TAGCAATACTTTGTCAACACCTATTTTAATTATTTTAACTTAATTGTTAGAATATGGAAGCAGCCAGAGCGCCCATTTGCACATGGGATTCCAATCCCCGCGCCAGCAATCAACCATGCGTTGGTAGGACGGACCTCTGCGACCGCCCATACTGAGCCGGCGATTTCATCAACCCAGGTACCTCCCATCCGCGTACGCGACCAATGATCCAACTCCCACCGCCAGGCACGTTCATCTTGCGCTGGTAAGGATTAGTGGCCGTCTGCAAAGACTTGCCGCGCGCTCCCTGATTCGGCCCGCGACTTTTATTCCTCCAGATGCCTCACCCGCGTACGCGCCCCGCGATCCAATCCAACCGCCAGGCACGTAGGTGGGGCGAGTCACTCCGTGCGCGCCGCACTGACACGGCCAGCGACTTGCCCCCTCCATTTGCTCCATCCGCGTACGCGATCTACGACTCCACCTCCCGCCGCCCGCACCTTCCGACCTCTGACTTCTGGATTCTGCCCTTCAGCCACGCGGCCCACGATCCACCCCGTCCCAGCAACCATCCTCCATCGCGTAGCAGCCGAGGTAACGAGACTCATACTTCCCGACACGACCCGTTCCCTTGCCTCCACCCGCGTACGCACCCCACGATACAATCCCACCGCCAGGCACGTTCACCCACGTAGCATCTGGCGTGAGCCGGATCTAATTTCCCCTCGCAACCAATATCCCAAAACGTTCCCACGAAAGTGGCCCACGATCCAATCCGTCCCAGCAACCATCCTCTATCGCGTAGCAGGCGAGGTAACGAGACTCATACTTCCCCTCGCTACTCGTTTCCTTTGCCTCCACCCGCGCACCCGGCCAACGATCGCCAACTCCCGAACCTGGATTTTCTCCCCGTTATTCAATTGTCCATTTTCAATTCTCAATTCGCTTCCCGACCGCTGTGAACGCGTCAGAAGAGTTCCTCGGGCCAGAGCGACGATGATGCCCGCAGGGCCTCGCATGTAGCAGAGCCTGTACTTATCCTCGTACTGGGGCCACCTCGCCGACGAGTTCAGCGCCATGGGCGCGCAGGCGGGCGACAGTGTCGTCGACGCTTTCGACTGTAAACATGACGCTCCGGAGACCCAGCGTGTTCGGTGGTGCGATCGCTGGTTCGATTTTGGCTAGTTTTGGATTGCGAAACCTCGTCAACTCAAGCCGCCCGTGCCCATCCGGGGTCCGCATCATAACGATGTCGACTTGGACACTTTCGAGGCCGTTGATGCGGTCCACCCACGGGCCCTCGACCGCTGCTTCGCCTTCCAAGCTCATGCCCAGCGCGGTGAAAAAGGCAATGGCAGCAGGGAGGTCGTCGACGACGACACTGACATGGTCCATTCTTTTAATCGTCATGCCCCTAATTTAGCAGCGGCAACGCGCGACTGTCCACGTTGACTGCTCTCACAAGTTGGTTAACTAACAAAACCGGTTAATCATCCTCATAAAGCAATCGCCTGCCCCCGCACCATGGACACGATTCAATTCCCCGCGCGAGCAATCAATTAATGGTAGGGCTTTATACCCGTGTGGAAACACCCCGTCTGGAAAGACCTCCGTGGCCGCCCAAATTCGGCCCACGACTTCCATTCGTGCACATGCCTCCACCCGCGTACGCGACTCACGATTTCAATCCAACCGCCAGGCACGTTCTAATCGGTAAGGATGCGCTGCCGCGCGTTCCCTGACATCATCGACGACTTTACCCCACCCATCAGGCCAATCCGCGTACGCGGCCAACGCTCCCAATCCAACCGCCAGGCACATCCACCTACGCAGCATCTGGCGTGAGCCGGATCTGATTTCCTCTCGCAACCAATGTCCCAAAACGTTCCCACGAAAGTGGCCCACGATCCAATCCGTCCCAGCAACCATCCTCTATCGCGTAGCAGCCGGGGCAACGAGACTCATACTTCCCCTCGCTACTCGTTCCTTTGCCTCCACTCGCGTACGCGACCAACAATCCCAAAAACACCACCCTCACCATTGGGCATTAGCAACTGGACATTCCTTTGAACTTGGTCATTGCGTCATTGGACATTCACCTCTCCTAAATCTGATCATTTGAAAACCTGACAATCTGATAATCCTCCTGCCCTTTCCCCTTGACTCCACCCCTCCCAACTCCTACTCCTACCTACAGAATGAAACGGGGACAGAACTGAAACCTTTAGCCCACACTGTACATATGGGATTATTCAACCGCTTATTTGGAAAGAAGTCTCAGGGCGCCCCACCAGAGCACGTCAGCGAATCAGTCGCCACCATGGAGCAGTATCTACGCGGCATCATTGCTCACTATGGGGATGCACGTTTTCAGGGTGACGCGCAGGCCAGGGAAGTTCTTTCAGTTTATTCTTTCGGTGGCATCACTGCGCTTGCGCTTCAGCACCAAATGAGTCCGCCGCTGGCACACGCCGTCTGCCTCACCCTATTGACCAAGTTCTTTGGTTTCGATCAAGCAGACGCCGCAAACAAGGCCGAGGCTGTGATTACTGCGACACCAGACAGGACATCTCACCTGTACGGGATCGTTCACCGAGGCGCAGACGGCTTCATACACTGGCAGCAGCACTCGGACGACGGAGCAGCAAAGGATTTCGCCGAAATCATGGCCCATTTCCAAAAGGCTAAAAACTGAAAGTTTGATCACTGAGTCATTATCGGACGCTAGGCTGCATCGCACACAAAAGGAATAATTATGGCAAAAAAGCAAAAGAAGAGTCTTTGGAGCAACATTGGAGACCTTCGCAAACCTAACAGCACATGGAGGCTTGGCGAAGCAGCTCGCTGGTGGGCACGAGCATTAGGCCTTCCAGCCAACGCAGTCGTTTTCATAAATCCCGACGGGACACATGCCAGACGGAACAAGACGCTTCGGTCACTTAGAAGAGATTGGAAGGTGTGAATTTCGTGCCTTCGCTCTGAACGCAGAGCATAATTTTATCTGAGAATTATTATTTAAGCGCACCATCCACCAAACATGGCAATCCCCAAAAAAGGCTCTCGAACCGTGACAGTGGACGGCGTCCGCTTCCGCTGGCGCATCCGTCGGCAGCCAACATACTGTGAGGGTGCCTTTGCCTGCCACTTTTCGATTGTGGTTGAGCGTTCGGAGCCACCTTCGCGGTGCGTGCTTTTGTTGAAAGCAGCATTTCCTCGGCCCGACAATTGGCTCGGCCATGCGGCAGGAACAATCACTCCCCGGATGATCACTGCATCCATTAAGCATGCGCTGTCCAATGGATGGAAACCGGAACAAGCCGGCTCAGCATTTACTCATCCATTGCATACAAAAGAGGCTGCCTAGGAGGTCGAGGGTCCGGCCTCATGGCGCAGCTTATACGCCACCGCTGCTTTTAGAGAGTCCCATGTTAGATGAATCAGAAAGTTGTTTGTAACGAAGCCTCTTTGAGACTTTTTCCCAACCTAAATGTGTTAACTTTCCAGGGAACGCAGCCTCCCTTGCTTCCCATCGATCTTCCACTCGTATCTCAAGTTTACGAATGCTCAGTTGCTCACAGCTTGCAGCTTTCTCAATCAGGCCCAAGACCACTGCGTAAAGACCTCGGACTATTGCGGGTTCGGGAGTCTTTCCTTGATGGACAAGATCGTTGCGGGCCTTCCGCGCTGGAATTAGACCGTTAAAATGTTCCTCAGTTATCACTTTAATCTGAAACAATATTTCATGCTTTACTGCGGTGGACCAAGTTCTGTTATCTTCGCCAAGCGATTTTTGGCGGGCTTTGATTAGTTCTTGAGGTTGGAATGCTGGAACATTGAGAAAAAATCTTTCCCACAAAATGACAGTGAGTTGCTCCACGCAAATCCAAAGATTCGCTAGAGCATCGCTCCAGCAGTGGTAACGAAGCTCCGTAAAACCGCGCAACAAAAACGTTGGGGTGAGACTTGATAGTGCAGCGAGAGTAGTGCTTCCCTGTATATAGGCTTCTTGAAATCTAGAGATTCGAATACTATTCGGATTATCCAGAATTATGGTGTCAATCGTACTTGCTAAACGGGTGCGCAATTTGCTGTGAGTATGAGAACTAAGGCTTTGCCCAAAGTCAACAGGCCATAAGCGGCATTCCTTATGAATTTTTCCCCAAACGATGTCTCTTCGGTCAAGGGCTTCGGCTGTTATCCCACCTAACAACAGACTGCAGAGAATCAAGTTGAAGTGCTCCAAAACCTTATCCACTGACTTGAACGCAGGAATGATTGGAATAGCCAGTGCCCCATCAAAGCAGACAAGAATTGAAAGTGCATCTTGTTGAGGTAACGGGAGAGTTGTAACTATTTCGCAAAGTTTTCCGTGATTGTAGGTATTGGAATTAATCTCTTCGAGTGGAACTCTAAACTCCGGTTCGTTATCGGGTTGGATTACACAAAACGGATTTATGTACACAACCCAGGCGTGATCCGCATTATGGTCCTCTTTGCTCTCAGGCATAGCAATCTGTGTTTAAAATGAAAACGAAATCCCCTGCCGGGGTGGCCTCACAGGGGATATGTTTTCAATGCGCTACTCAACGACTTCCACCCAGGCAGACGCAAATTCATTATCGACTGCGCAAGCTTTTTCGATAGCTTCTTGAGAAATCTTGCCGAGCGTGGGTTCTCCTTCTTTCAACCATTCTATAGCATCCTTAGCATAGAGAAAGGCGCTGGCATTCTTGTAAACTGTTTCGTTGCGGTAAGAACGCTCAATTTCGGGTATAAATCGATCTCCTTTGCTTCGATAAATACGCACCTTAAAAGATTGATCTGCCGTTTCTGCTTCGGAGAGCAATTTGCCGGTGAATTTTATTGGCGGGAGGCCCTGACGAACTAGTGTGTAGTCTTGCATAGTTTTATCTTGTTTTGATTTGCTGGCGGCATGCGTAGCGCATCACGAGCAGAACGTGCCGGTCTGCTATCGGTTTAAGGACGATAATTTGTTCTAAGTAACTGTCAACGTAAACTAATTTATCGATGATTAGTGGGCACGAAAAATCCCCTGCCGATCTGGTCAGCAGGGGAAGGCAAAACTGAGAGGGTTTGCTCTTCAACTTGCTCAAGAATGAAAAAAAGGGGGCGGTTCTTGTTATTTACACTAAATCGTAGAGCACTGTTAAAAATAAGATCCGTACCCTCGCGCGTTCCACCCCTAATCATCCTCATAAAAACAATCGCAAGTAATCGCCTGCCCACCGCACCGTGGACACGGCTTAAGATCACAACCAAGCTGGTGCAATTCCCCGCGCCGCACTCCGCAATCATCGCATTTGGGAAACTCCAAATCATCCTCATGTTCTCCATACGGCAGTCGCGCGAACTCCTGCGAATTGATGATGAAAAACAAAGGCTGGGCATTCGACCTCTTGTCGCCATGCCATCGCGGCTCTTTGGAATTCCAGGACATAAACGCAACTCGGCTGCCAAATCAGCAAACCATCTTGGCACCAAAAAGAAAACTCAAAACGCATTCGGCCATTTCCACTTGACCGCATGTGCTCCAACTCCTATTCCTACCTACAGAATGAAACGGGGAACTCATGCCGCCCCCCCCAGTTGGACACTATGAAAAAAACCTATGCCTATGAAGCAGTCGCAGTGTGCGCTGGCCTCGTGGGAGCATTCGTGCTGGTCTCTGGGCTGATGCCGATTATTAATCCCGGGTTCGTCGATGCTAACCAGACCGGTGAGTACTCGCCAAGAATGTCCTTCCTCGTGCCGACACTGCTCTCTCTGCCCATACTGGGATTATCCTGGCATTTCAACAAGAAGGCACGCGCAATCAGACAAGAACTGGAAAAGCCTTCACATGTGGCGGAATCTCCACCGGAAATGAAAAACCAGTGAGGATTATCAACTCAACAGAAATGCATTCCTCGTAATTCACCACTCATGCCCCATTCGCACATCATATCCACAATAACCATTCCCCCAGGCCCGTCACCGCTACTTCTGGCGTTTATCATTTCCGTCTTTACAGCGTTCAGTCTCGCTGCCGTCGTCGGGCTGTTTACTCTCCGCGACTGGAGCTGGCGCCGATTCATCCCGCTGAGCTGCTCCATCCTTGCCATCTTACCGACAATCTGCAGCCATCTGGGCTTAAACGAGACGCTCCTGGAGCTTGCATGCTTCTCCTATCTTCCTGCGATTGCCTTGTTGTGCCTTACTCTTTTCTTGGCGCGACGTGCCAGGGGACTTTCCGAACACGTGCTGAGAAGTGCGAGTCTGATCTTGTTCCTCTATGGCATTTACAATGCGATTCGAGCGATATGACTATTTCGACCGACACTGTGTTGAAGTCCCCTGCCCACCACGCTCCAAGCGCCGCTACGGATTATTCGCCGTGGCGTATCCTTGAGCCAAAAACAGCGCATCCCGCGGTGCCTGCGCAAAAGCCGGCGCGCTCAGGTATTTTTTGGGATCCGCGCTTGCCGCAAAGGCGACCGCAGAGGCATCCAGCCACTTGTGACTCGAGGCATGTCCATCCGCCCAATTAAAGGTCCCGCTCGCGCCATGAAACACCGCCCCTGAATCAACCAACTGGGACAATTTAAAATCCGGCGGCCCCGATGATTTAAAACCCCACGATCCCCCGTTCTCCCCCCGCGAATCATTTTCCTCCACCCACAGAAACCTCTCACTCGGATGTTCCAGTTCCGTGCGCTTGTAAAGCTCAGGTTTTTCCCCGTTGAGCGACGCCACCGGCGACAGACTGCCATACGCAAACCCCGCGCCCACCGGTTTGTTTGAACGACTGTCCGCCGGACAGTGAAGAATGCTCGGGTTCGGCGCATAATCGAAGAGACACCCCTGCCGATAACCCTCCGTATCGATCAACATCTGGACCTCCTGCGCACTCGCACCCGGAGGAATCGTCGGCGCAACCGGAAGCGGCCGATACAGCCACGGACGGTCTCCCTTCGCATTCGGCACCGTATTGAAATTCGGCATCCTATCCTCGTTGGCATCGCAATACATCATCCAGCCCAGCACCAATTGCTTTTGGTTCCCCAGGCAATGCGCCGCCAACGCCTTCTGCTTGGCCATCGACAACGCGGGCAGCAACAGCGCTGCCAGAATCGCGATAATGGCAATCACCACCAGCAATTCAACCAACGTAAAGCCCTGCCTCAACCTTCCCGGGCGAACCCTTTCGGCCGGATAAAATGTCCCTTGCATCCCCAGTATGACGAACAAAAGCCATCCCCTCTTCATCTTCAATGACACACATCAAAACCCAAAACACATCCGCCCATTTCCACTTGACCGCATGTGCTCCAACTCCTATTCCTACCTGCGAAATGAAATGAGGGAGCCAGATCTACAGATGCCAGATGAATTTTGGCAAGGCACAGGAGATACCTCCTCTCTCAAACCAAAGCCGAATGGCGTTTTAATATGACCGGCAGCGAATCCAGCCATCTTGACTGTATCGGGTTCATCCCTCTCTTAATCGCCGCATACTTTCTTATCGCCGCTTTCCTCCCCCGTATTCGTATGCGCTGGGGCCTGAGGTACGGAGTGAATACGAAGACTCTCCAGCCCCATATGGGCATGATCACCTGCCTCGGGAACGCCATCTTCATCGGCAGCGTGTCATTGCCCATGATTTGGAACCAGGTCGCGGGAGAGTTGGTGGCGCAGGGGTTCTTTGCAGGATTTGCGCTCACTGCTGTTGGCGCAGTTCTGGACTGGTTGCGCGAGCCAACGATAACTAGGAAAAAGAATCGAAGAAAGTAAAGAGACAACCCAACCAGGACCGCAAACGGCAAAATCTGAATGCAAGACATACTTCTTCAGGACTGAAAGTCCGCCATGTGAAAGCCCGGGGCGAAGCGCTGATACCAGTCCGGAAGGACCGCGCAGCCCCAGGTAATCACTAAGGATAATTCGATTGATCGGAGGATTTCAATTGATGACTTTATCGGACGGTGTATTTCAAATCGTCGAGGTAGATTTTCACCATTTGTCCCCCGGTAGTTGAGGTGAAGAAACCGAAACGATCCAAACTCGCGCCCTGATTTTTCTGCTCTGGCTTTAACGCGAGCGTCACGCTCTCAGTGCCCAACGTCACCCGCATCTCCCCATTTCCGGCGTTTGCCGCCGGATCATACACCAGCGACCAGTCGAAGGTCTTTCCTGGTTTTATAACCGGGCCTCGCTTCACCACACTTTTCTCTCCTTTCGCGGTCGTTAACACCGGAATGAAATAGTGGCCTACACGCGTCGGGCCGCCCACGTGGATGCCGACAAAATTCTCCGCAACCCCCGCGCTTTTATCCTTGGCGCTGCTGTTGAACCAGCCAAGAAAGATGTCCGAATCAGGTCCGGCAGTGACGAGTTTTACCTTGCCGCTTGCTTCCAGCCTATGCTCCAGGTTGAGCGGCCCAACGCGGTCTGCATAAAAACTAAAAGGGAGGCCGCGCCAGAGCATGCCCCCAACTTCTCCCGGCGACCCTCCTGCGAAGCTTGTCTTCGCGCTGTAACCGTACTCATGCGCTCCGACCATTTCATGATCCTCAAAGTTGGTGCGATTGCCCACACCAATCCATCCCGGGTCTTTGGAAAGATCTTGAACCTGCCCGTCATATTCCAGATCGCCGAAAAACATATTCATTGCGCCACCGGCCTTCGTCATATTGCACAGGCCGAAGCGGTCAAAGGTCGCGCCTTCCTTCCGCAATTCCGGCGGGAGGTCCACCGTGAACGTGGTGGTATTGGGAAAGCGAGCCTGGGCCTCCTGTTGGAAATTCTCCGGCAGCGGGCCGTAGTCTTCCGTCTTGTGAGTATCGCTGTGCAGCGTGAAGGTGAAGCGGCCGTTGCCTCCTGCGGCCTGTGGGTCATAATCCAAAGTCCAGTGATAACGGGTGCCGTCCAACTTGATGGGTGTGGGTCGGAATTTGCCGGGAAGGAAGGGTGTGATGAAGGTCCCGCATGATTGGTTGCCACTGCTGATAAGCCGCACCGCGAGACGTCCGCCGTTCCTTTTGAAGCCTAAATCCAGTCCCAATGAGCTGATTGGGCGTCCACTCCCACCCGGCTGTTGCGAATTGAAGAAGCCAAAAAACACCCCGCCACCTTTCCCGGAAGAGGCGGCGAACGTACCGGAGGCAGTGAGTTTGTCGTCAAGTGTTCTGGCTGGCGTCAACGGGGCGGCATAAGAAGCCGGAGTGCTGGCGCGCTGGATGCACCCGCCTATTTCGCCGGGGTTCTTGTTTGCGAATTGCGTTTTGCTGTAGCCGAAGTCCTGTTTCACCATCCGCGCATCTTTCGGCACGTTATGGTTGTTGTAACCTTCCCAACCAGGATCGTGATCGAATTGCTCCAACTTCGATGTGGACGACGTTTGGTCCGCAGCCAGAATTCTTTGGACGTGGTTGGCGAACATTGACGCTATTGCCACAAGCATCATGTTGCGGACAACGGCTGGATAAGTAGAAATTCTCATGGGTCTCGCTCTCGAAAGACGTGTTTCGATGAGACGCGGTTACACTCGGTTTTTATCAAGGCAAGGTTTCGATAGGACCGCCTTGCGGTGGTGGCCAAATAACTCCGCCGCCTGATTGATGATCTTGCTCTTGTGCTCCTTGCCCACCGGCCACGCAATTTCTCCAGCACTTCCTTCTTCGTTTGTTGACCCATTTTGGTGTCCATTGCTCGGTAACACCCCTTTTGAGCCAATTCGGTTTTAATCAAACCGTGATTGAAGGATTTCAAGCAGATTTGATAGGGTTTGGTCATGTCATGTTGTCTCAGAAGGCCGGTTTATGTACTCATTGCCTTGGCGGGGGCCGTTTCCGTATCGGCGCAGTCGTTGTCGGTGGGGCCGAATGTGAACATCAACCGCCAGAGTGGCTATCAAGCGGAGGAAGCGATCGCCATTGATCCGACGAATCCGAATAGGCTTTTCGCCTGGGCCAACGACGTCCGTGGCGGCACGGCGGACAACTCCGCCGGTTACAGCACTGACGGCGGGGTCACCTGGACCTCGCGGTTCACCGGTTCAGATGGCTGGCCGGCGCTGGGCGGCGATCCCACGTGCAGCTTCGATAGCTTCGGAAATCTTTTTGCTGCGTCTTTTGATTCCACCTTCCGGGCCATTCAAGTGCGCGCCAGCACCAACGCTGGTGTGACATTTTCCAATTTGCTGCTGACGATCTCGGCGGGGGGCAAGGCGCTGGACCAGCCGACCGTAAAAGCCGGGCCGGGAATTATCGCCGGTGATCAGGCGGTGTGGCTCTTGTATTTTAACAAAACCGGCTGAAGGCGCGCGGCGCGGCGGTGACCGGCTTCAATGCCATTGGCGCATTTGGCGCCGAGTTGGCGATTCCCGGCTCCGGCTCGGGCAATTTCGGCGACATTGCCATCGGCCCGAACGGACAGGTCGTTGCGGCTTACCAGACGCCGTCCGGCACTGCCGGGCCTTCCACCATTCAATTCGCGTTGAATTCCACCGGCAGCACCTCCGGGAGTTTCGCGCTCGCAACCAGCACGGTGCCGACGCAAATGGGCGGTTTCCGCGCGATTCCGGCGCAGCCGAGCCGCACGGTGGATGCCGAACTGGGACTCGTTTACGATATCTCGAACGGCCCGCATCGTGGGCGGCTGCACCTGGTTTACACCGATGCGCCGGATGCCACATCCAACGACTTGAACATCTTCACGCGCTACTCCGACAACAACGGCGCGACGTGGAGCAGCCCGCATCGTGTCAATACTGACGCCGGCACCAACAGCCAGTTCTTTTCCAAGATCGCGCTCGACCCGACAACGGGTTTCATCGCCGTGGTCTGGTATGACTGCCGCAACAGCGCGGCGAACAATCTCGTGGAACTCTGGGGCACGGTGAGCCTCGATGGCGGCGTGACGTTTCTGCCGGAAGTGAAGATCAGCGCCGGCTCGACCAGCGGTGTGGGCAAGGGTAGCGGAAACGAATTGGGCGATTACCTTGGCCTGGACTTTTACGGCGGCATGTTTCATCCCTGCTGGGCCGACGATTCCAATTCCACCGGCGACAATCCCGATGGCACCAGCGAGCTGGATTTCTATACGGCCGCCGTGACCGTTGTTCCGGCCGTGCCGGTGTTGACGTCTGTTGGCTTTGGCACCAACGCGAGTTTCACGCTGAAACTGACCTCGACGCCAATGTTCAACTTCCGCATTGATGCTTCGACGGACTTGGTCAACTGGAGCAACATCGGCTCCGGTATCACTGACACGAACGGGGTGTTGTTTTTTCGGGAGACGAACGCTGCGTATAGCGCTCGTATGTATCGTGCACACTGGCCGTAAAGGGGTGGGTGCTTGTTATTTACACTAACCTGTGAAAACACTCGATGATGATCTGCCTCTCATTTAAGGGTATTCACACACCGCAACTTTTCAGTTTAGCTTTTCCCAAGGGATGAATATCCCGCGCGATGCCACCAGCGAAACCGATCCCGGTCCCGCTGAAAATCCGTCACAACCGGCATTCACCGAAATTTCATCCCCAGCCAACGGTATCCGCTATTATCGTATCAAAATAGTTCCATGATCTCACAACTTGTTAAACTCAAACCTTCAGTGTAACCATCTCTCATGCAAACCCGTCTGGCTCAAAGCAACCCATGAAATCAACCCCGTTAAAATATCTTTTCGGCACATTCCTCATCGTGGCCATGACCTTGCCGTTAATGGCCGCAGCTGCTCCGGCCAAGCCAAACATTTTGCTCATCATCGCCGATGATTTAAATAACTGGATTGGGCCGAATAAAGGCAACCCGCAGGTCAAAACGCCAAACCTGGATAAACTTGCTGCCCGGGGTGTCACCTTCCAGAATGCCCAGGCTTCCGCACCCCTCTGCAATCCGTCACGTGCTTCATTCATGAGCGGACAGCGCCCGTCCACGACCGGCATCTATGACAACCAACAGCCGGCCATGCCGCACCTGCCGCGCGGTGTCTGCCTCAACGATTACGTCCGCAAGTTCGGTTATACCTCGCTGGGCGCGGGCAAGATTTATCATTATCACCAATACCGCGAGGAAGATTGGGACAAGGTCGTTTTCTACGCTGACGATACCCTTCCCAATCACCCGGCCAAACGCCGCCCCGGACCTTTTGGTTACCGCATGTTTACCGAAGACAAGCCCGACGCGGAATTCAACGAGCAACGCGCCGAAAGTGAACTCGTGGATGCCCGCAGTGTCTCCTGGTGCATCGATCAGCTCGGCCAGCAGCAGGGTGCCTTCTTCATGGCCTGCGGGGTGCATCGCCCGCACGTACCCTGGGATGTGCCCAAAAAATATTTTGATATGTACCCGTTGGAAAGCGTCAAGCTCCCGCCCATCCTGACCAATGACCTTGCCGATGTACCTCCCGCCGGCATCGCGTTCGCCAAACCCAATGGAGTGCATCAAGCGATATTGAAAGCCGGTGTCTGGCAGGATCGCGTTCGGGCCTATCTTGCCGCCATCTCTTTTGCGGACGCCCAAATTGGCCGCTTGCTCGACGCACTCGACAAATCCAAATACCGCGACAACACCATCATCATTTTCGTTGGGGACAATGGTTGGCATCTCGGCGAGAAGGAGCATTGGGCCAAATCTGCTTTGTGGCGTCGGGCAACCAATGTGCCATTGATCTGGGTTGCTCCCGGCGTGGCCAAACCCGGCACTGAATGTGATCGCGCCGTGGATCTGACAAGCATTTTCCCCACCGTATGTGAACTTGCCGGAATTCCAACCCCGAAGCACGCAGAAGGCATCAGCATCAAACCTTTACTTAAGAATCCATCTGCTAAATGGAAACAACCGGCAGTCACCACCTTCCTGCAGAATAATCATGCCATTTGCACCGACGAGTGGCGCTATATCCGTTACGCAGATGGTTCCGAGGAACTCTACGACCAAAAAGCCGACCCCAACGAATGGACAAACCAGGCTGCCAAACCCGAACTGGCCAAAATAAAAATGGAACTCGCCAAGTCCCTGCCTTCAGTCAACGCCCAGCCCGTTCCCGAAAATCCGGATCCCGGACCAAAGGGAAAAAAAGCCAGAAAAGCCAACCGGGTCGCAGCGGCAGATCCTGAGAAAGAGTAATCAGAGTTTGGTAGCTGAAGACTTATCAGTTTGGAAACCTTAATTCCAGAAGGGTCGGTCCTGTTTATTTATACTACATCGCACAACCGACCTCTCTGGAATATCCAACCTTAAAATCATCCGGCAGTGCTGGTGTCAACAGTCAACGGTCAGTTACAGGAGTTTGATGATGAGCAGAGCATCTTTGATTGGTTCGAGCGGGCCGATTTGGCCTAACCCTATGCGTTTAAAGCATGATTGATTATCCAGATGGCTCAGAGGTTCGTGTCAGCGATCCTGTTGCGCTGGCCCGTCGCACACACACGGGCACGATTCTGCACCTCATTCCGTTTCACGTTTTGCACCATGAGAACGCGGCCAATGGGCTGCTGCTTTTACACGGCGCCGCGCAAACGTCTATTCCTGATGCGATTTGCGATCTTGCCAGCGGAAGAGCACTAACCCACAACTAATGCACTAAATTTATGAAAGCATTCGTAGCCATCGCTCCCGACGCAATGCCAGGCCTGATTGGCAGGGCAACCTTTTGGGTTTTAGTCGTTATTGTGATTCTCTATTTAATATTTAAAAAGAAAAAGTAGCTGGGAATTTTGAGATTATTTCCACTTTTCACGGAGGGAATGTTTTATGATTTGGAGGGGTTGTGGCCTTACCCAAATCAAGCCCGCACGTTTAACAATCAAAAACCCGGGATTCAGAAAATACCTTTTCAGCGCTGTAAGCGCGCCATGTTAAAGCCTGGGGTGAAGTGCATAGCGCTGAGCCCCAGGTAATCGTCCTCCGGATTCACAAACACTTTGCCGCCTCCGGCGGCGCGAGCCCAGCGAGCATCTCCCTTGTTCCCTTCTGACAATTTGAAAATCTGATAATCCCTGCCTCGTTACCCCAATTCAAAATCACCAATCAAAATCAAAAATTCCTCCGCCCCTTTCCCCTTGACCGCATTCATCCCATCCTCCGCCTCTTTTCCCAATTCAAAAAACCACAAAGTGGTTTCGGCTCACGGCCCAATGGTTGTCGCGCCTCTTTCGTCCTGGCGCGGCACCACGATTCGCGAAGCGAAAATCTCATATCGGGAACCTAACTAGTGGCGGGCTTGGGAAGCCCACCTTGGGTAAAAGTCCATAAACAACCTTCGGCAAGCCCAACCGAAGGACAGAAATGCGCTAAATCAAACACTCCCTTTAAACACCTCCTTTTGAACTGGACGATCGGCTCCGTGGGCCGTAATTTCCTCCGGTTCATGAAGGTTTTTCAGCTTTTGTCCCGTTGGAGGCCTGTCGTCATTTGTTCGCTGGCGATTCTCTTCCCGCAGTTTGCCTCGGCCCAGCGGCCGCTCGGCATTGACGTATCCAAGTATCAAGGTTCCGGCAATGTCAACGGAGTGACAAACATCATCTGGCCCAGCGCGAAGGCCGAAGGCATAACCTTCGCATTCGCCAGAAGCACCGAAGGCATAAATTATTTCGATCCCGACTTCCCCTACAACATCACGAATGCCAAGGCGGCCGGGATCGTCATCGGTTCCTATCATTTCGCGCGTTACGATCTGAATCCCGGCCTCGCTGGCGCAGATGCAGAAGCTGACTTCTGCTGGAGCGTTATCAGCAATTATATCACCAACGACGGAATGTCCTTATCGCCGATGTTGGATCTGGAGCATTCCACGACCACAGACCAGACAGCGTGGGCAAATGAATGGTGCTATCGCATGATCACCAATGCAGCACGCATTGGCGTTGCCGTGCATCCGATCATTTATACGAACCCAACTTTTGCCGCTAATTATTTAAAAAACAAATCAATCACCCAGTGGACACTCTGGATGGCCGACGTAACCCAGGCAACCAACCCCCAGAATATCGCTCCACCAACATCTCCATGGCCGGACTGGGCCCTTCTTCAGTACGCCACAACCATCCATATTGACGGCGTATCGGGAGATATTGATCGCGATGTGTTTCACGGCACGACCGATCTTTTGCTCAGTTCCTACATCGTCGGCAACACTCCACCGCAAAACACGAACGTACCGGTTGGTTCCAATGCGACTTTCACCGTGACAGCTTGTCAGCCTGGCCCGCTCTATTACCAATGGTCGTTCAACCAGGCGGTAATTGTGGACGCAACCAACTCAAACTTTACCATTTCCAATGCGCAACCGGTCAACACCGGCCCGTATTCCGTCAACGTTGCCAATACCAACGGAATTATATTTACCGCGACAGCTTGGCTGGGGGTTATTTCACCATTAACGAACGCAGTTGGCGCGTCCCTGGCTCCCAGTAACATGGTCAGTTGGTGGCCGGGAGACGGCAATGGCAATGATATTTTCGGATCCAACAATTTGACTCCTTTTAATTCGGTCAGCTTTACCAGTGGAGAACAAGGCAGCGCATTTTATTTCGATGGCAACAGCTATTGCAGCAATGGAGCGACCAGCCTGCCCGTGCCATGGACCGCCTGCATGTGGGTCAACCGCCAGGATGCTCCGAAGGCGGGCGCAGCTTTGACCGGCGATGGCCTGTTCGAAATAAAACTGGAGCAATATAACGGCACACGGGATGTCGGGGTGACGCAATTCGGCGTGGCGGACAACAAGTTCACCCCGGTCTACAGCGTTCCCACGAATACATGGACCCATCTGGCATTTGTAGGCACCAGCACCAATACCTCTCTTTACGTCAACGGAGTTTTGCAGTCCA
Source organism: Pedosphaera parvula Ellin514 (assembly GCF_000172555.1). Classification (NCBI taxonomy): domain Bacteria; kingdom Pseudomonadati; phylum Verrucomicrobiota; class Pedosphaerae; order Pedosphaerales; family Pedosphaeraceae; genus Pedosphaera; species Pedosphaera parvula. The sequence goes on along the minus strand of NZ_ABOX02000021.1, from coordinate 93,734 downwards.
CGCTGGCGCTATCCTTCTCGCTTCCGCGGACTTACATCGGCGCGGGATATGTGGCTTCACGCGGCGTATTTGTGGATTTCATGGCTGGCAGTCTGGACGAATTCATGATCTTCAACCGGGCGCTCGATGCCGCAGAGATCAACTCCATCTACCTGGCAGGAAGCAGCGGATTGGTGCGCGCACCCGTTTTTACGGGGATGAAACTGGCCGGCCCAGGACAATTTCGACTCAATTTTAAAGGTCAGACTGGCAAAAACTACACCGTCTATTCCTCAACCAATTTGATTGCCTGGGCAACCCTTGGTTTCGTTTCAAATCCCGCCGGCACGAATAGCTTTACAGATTTTGCGGCCACCAACGCGCAGACTTTTTACCGCCTCTCACAACCCTGAAAGCTTTGGCCCAAATGATGCTGGCTTCGTCAGCGCACGGGCTGTAGGCCCGGCCTAAACCAGCCAGGGCAAACGCGCAACGCGCGTGCCGCCCTGGGTACCACGCCCCCATTTCTCCCACACTTTGCAGCTCCCGGCGGCGGGAGCAAAGCGAGCATCTCCTACGAGTGTCGTCCCCTGCCCGCTCTGACAATTCGAACATCCGACAGCCTGATAATCCCTCCGCTCCTTTCCCCTTGACCACGTTCCTTCCAACTCCTATTCCTACCTTCGAAATGAAACGAGGAAGCCAATCCATCTTTGTCGACCATCATCAACTTGGCAGCAATCCTTTCCTTATAATTGAATAGTTAATCCACTCAACGCACATGGACTTAATCATTATCTTTGGTTTTTGGTTTCTAATTCTGGCTACCGCTTGTTCAACCATCTGGATTTTCCGCTCCGCATCGCGCGCGGCTCTGGTCTCCGTTTTCGCTTTCACGTTGGCAGCACTCGCTTGCGCTGGATTTTTTACTTGGATGCTCCGCGACGGACTCGGCCCTGATTCGGTCACGTCCACCGGACTGGAGGCTTGGAGGCGGTTTGCTTCGGAAATGTTGTTTCCAGCTGGCATTTGTAGTTTGATTATCACTGTTGCCGTTGGTTCCTTTTTGTGGCGACGTCGGAAAACACCTGGCGTGGCCTGACACATCACCGGAGCCAACCGCCATCGGCGCTCTCAGTTCCACTGCGCGGTTCGATACTTGGCCATTAAGCGGCATCACGCGCCATGCTTCCTTCCCACCCGCATCCATCGTCGCCCATCCGTGGTTAAAAACCTTGTGTTTCTTGTGCCTTTTGTGGCCAACATTTTTTCTTCCCCTATGTGGCCATTTTCTGCCACATGACAGCTGGCCATAAATCCACGCTATGCTTAGAATCTGAACACCTCACAAATCGACATGCCGCATAAATCTTCTGCCATCGCTTTTGCGAACAGTTCCATACGGATCCTGCTCTGGTTCGCCGTTATTCTGCTCGCACACCAGCCGATACTCCAAGCGCAGGAGTTAAACTGGCCGACCAACCAATTCCTGCCGACCTTCCCAACTCCCGCAACCAACATCGACTGCATCGACGTGAGTTCGTCGACCGGCGCGGAGATCGACCTCTTTGCTTCGCTCCAGGGAATTGTGAACCGCACGCAGCCACGGGTGGCCAATGTGAGCAGCGTTGATTCCGAAGGCAAGTTCATCTGGCTGACGCTGCATAACCTTCCCTACACGCTCATCAACGGCTACGATGCGATTACCAAATACCGGACGAACTTCAATGGACTGGTCGTTACCGACACCAACCAACCGGACACGCTCAACCTGGCCACCACCATTGCGGGAGTGAGCAACCTGTTGATTTGTGATCCAAGTCTTTTAGTGACCTTAACCAACGCTCCGTACAACCTGCCGATCGCCCAGGACTTACGCACTCTGCACTTTACCGACAAATACAAGATTTACGGCTATCTTTACACCAATTACTGGCCTCAATGCACCCACCGGATGATCGCCGGCCTGGCACCAGACTTGCACGGCGAGCTTCGGGATTATCTCGTGGCGACCAAATGCGCGACTGTCTGGCTTGATCCCGGAACTTTGAATTTCTCCGACAAATCCACACTCACCCCTTTTCTCAACGATATGAAACCACTGGGCGGCATTTATGTGGGTTGGTGGCCGAGCGAAGGAAATGGCCTGGGCTGGATCGCTCAATATGGCATTCCGGTGTTGGCGAGTGACTTCTTCAGGAATGCCTCAGTTTTCAGTGGCATTCCCCGACAGATCAACGTGCCTTCGATTCCCCCGCCACCGCCGCTCACCAATAAAGTTTACGTCTCCTTGATCTTGAGCGACGGCGACAACATCCAGTACATGCAACACGTAATGAAGATTGATTGGGACAAGCCAGCCCGCGGAACCATTCCCATCGGCTGGACGGTCTCGCCCCTCGCCGTCGATCTCGATCCAGTCATGCTGAACCACTACTGGAGCAGCGCGACAACGAATGATTGCTTGATCTCCGGTCCTTCAGGCGCTGGTTACTGTCACATCCAAAACTGGAGTTCGGCTAATCTCGCGGCACTGACAAAGGTTTCCGATGCCTATCTCCAGCGCGCCGGAATAAAGGTGATTACTGTCTGGGATCAGGTGACGACAGGCGTTGCCCGCGCTTTCGCAACCAATTGTCCAACCTTGCTCGGCCTCACCGACCAAAGCGGCGGCAATTACACCTCCGTGAATCTCGGCTTGCGAACGCGCGGGCTGGCCGTCAGCTATTCCTCCACCGCGTCGGACATCATTTCGGGCATCACCAACGCAGCCGCCAGTTTCAACGGAACCGCGCCGATGTTCATCGCCGCGCAAGCTGTGGTCTGGAGTCTCGGGCCGTCGGATCTCGTCAACATCGCCAATTCTTTGGACACGAACAAATATGTCCTCGTGCGACCGGATCATCTCTTTCTGTTGAACAATCAGGTCTACGGATATCCAACTGCCGTGACGAAATCCGCCACCGGAATTTCTTTAGGCAAAGCAACCTTGCAAGGATTGGTGAACCCGAATTCAGCGAACGCGATCGGCTGGTTCGAATGGGGCAAGAATAAAAACTATGGTTTCCGCACGGCAAGCACGAATTTATCGGGAACTTCCGGCATGCCTCTGGCTTCCGAAGTCTCAGGATTATTGCCTGGCGTGGTTTATCATTACCGCGTCGCATCGAGCAACGCCCTGGGTGTGGTTTGGGGCGCTGAAAAGACATTCTCAACCGGCGGGCGTGTGAAAGCGTGGGGCGATGGCAGCCTGGGGCAGACGAATATTCCTTCCGGATTGACCAACGCAATCGGGATCAGCGCCGGAGCCAATCACGGACTCGCACTGAAAAGTGACGGCACGGTCACAGCGTGGGGATACAATAGTTTTAACCAGACAAACGTGCCTGCAAGTTTGACCAACGTCGTGCAGGTCTCAGGCGGAATCCAACACAGCCTCGCGCTCGACAACTCGGGAACCGTTTCCGCATGGGGTGATGGAACACTTGGCCAGACCACCATTCCGAATGGATTGACGAATGTCATCGAGGTGGCGGCAGGCGGCTATCACAACCTGGCGTTGAAAGCAGACGGTACCGTGACGGCATGGGGCTCAAACACCTCAGGCCAGACGAATGTTCCAGCAGGGCTAAGCAACGTTGTAAGCATTGCAGCCGGCCGCCTTCACAGCCTGGCTCTGAAGGCCGATGGCACCATTTCCGCCTGGGGCGATAACAGCAACAATCAAACGAACGTTCCGGCCGGGCTTAAAAACGTGGTCGCCATTTCCGCTGGAGATTATCACAGCCTCGCATTGAAAGCGGACGGCAACAGCTCGTCAATCGTTCCCGCCGACGAACGCTGGGTGGCCGACAACCTCGCCGGAACCAATGGTGCCAGCATCGCGAGTTGGCAGGATTCGGTTGGCTTCAAAACCGCTGTGCAAGCTTCACAAGCAAATCAGCCGCAACTTTTCACCAACGCAATTGGCGGACATAATGTTCTCCGCTTCTCAAGCGCGAACAATCAATTTCTATCCGTCACTTCCGGCAACAGCGTCATTTCCGGAGCTGGTGATTTTTCGATGGTTGTGCTATTCAGAACCTCCACACCAGGACTCGGCTCTGGATCATTCTTCCAAAACACCGGAATTCTCGGCGCTGAGCAACAGAATATTGTTGCAGACTGGGCGCTCTGCCTCAATGGAAACCAATTGGGCGGCGGATTAGGTGCGAGCGCAGGCGGTTGTTCTGCCGATTCAAGCTTCTACGGCGGCAGCGTGGCCGACGGCAAGCCACACATCGCGATGTATGTCCGCTCGGCTGACACCGCGCGGCTCTACGTGGACGGCGCAATCGTCTCCGCGCAAAACACATTGTGCACCGCCCCGCGTGGAAATTACGATTTTCAAATCGGAGCAATGACAACGAGCAGCGGTTTTTTCGATGGCGATATTGCTGAAATTCAACTTTACCGGCGCGCGCTCAATGGCTGGGAAATGACAGCCGTGAATCAAACGCTGGCGAACACTTACGCTCTCAGCGGTTTTGGTGGCGTGCCGGTCACTCGGTGGGTGGCGGATACTCTCAGCGGTTCCGATGGTTCAGCCATTAGCAGTTGGCCCGATAAATTGGCCGGCAGAAACGCCGGGCAAACCACGAGCGCGCGTCAGCCCAAACTCTTTTCAAATGTGATCAACCACCACAAGACCGTTCGATTCAATAGCGCCGCGAACCAGTATTTGACAGTCAGCGCCACCGACAGCCCGGTCTCGGCGATGGGCAGTTTTACCTTGTTGGTCGTTTTCAAAACCTCGACCCCGGGCAGTTCATCAGGTTTGTTTTATCAAAACACAGGACTGCTTGGCTGCGAACAATCCGGCGTCGTTCAAGACTGGGCGCTCTGCCTGAACGGCAGCCAACTCGGAGCCGGGTTGGGTGGCGGCACCAGTGGTTGCGGTTCAGATCTCGGCCTTTACGGCGGATCCGTAACCGATGGCAACCCGCACATCGGGGCCTACGTTCGCACCGGTGGCACCATCGAGCTGTTCGTCGACGGCGTTTTGGTCGCATCGCAATCCTCCCTTTGCCCCGCGGCGCGCGGCGCTTATCCATTTCAGATCGGGGCGATGACCAGCAGTTCCCTTTTCTTCAATGGCGACATCGCCGAAATCCAGATATTCGATCGCGGGCTCTCCTCGATGGAACTGAACAGCATCAATCAAAACCTGGCCTCGACGTACGGTATCCGTAGCGCAGCAGGCCAGTTGGTGGCGTGGGGCAACAACGGCAGCGGCCAAACAACTGTGCCAACCAATGGAGTAAACATAGCCAGCGCAGCCAGCGGCAGCGCCTTCAATCTCGCGATAAAAAATGACGGCGGTTTCCTCGGATGGGGCAACAATGCCAGCGGCCAGACCGGCTTCCTGCCCGGCTTGACGAATGTCGCAACGGTAGCAGGTGGATTGAACTTCGCACTCGCCATCGCCAATCAAACGCCGCTCGTGAACAACGCCAGTTTCTCGGGCTTCCTCAATCATGATCTGACATTTGCCCTGCCGGGCGTTGACCCGGACGGCAATCCGTTAGGTTTCAAGCTCACTTCCCTGCCCGCCAATGGTTCGCTCTACCAATACGACGCCGGCACCCGTGGAGCCTTGATTGCTTCCCCCACTGCGTCAGTCATAGATCCCGCCGGACGCCTTATCTTCGCACCCGCGCCCGATGCCGTCGGAAATCCATACGCGAATTTTGCTTTCATGGCGCAGGATGCTTATTACAGCTCCGGTTCAGCCCAGGTGACCCTCAATATTAATTACCCTGCGCAGCCGCAATTCAGCGATTGGTCCTATCAATCCGCCAACGATTCCAACGCCGGATTCAGCCTCCACTTCACTGGAAGCCCGAGCGCCACCTACAGCATCTGGACCTCAGAAAATCTTGTCGACTGGACAAAGCTCGGCACGGCAACCGAACCAAGCGCCGGTCAATACCTATTCACCGACGCTGCCACAAATTCCCCCCAGCGCTTTTATCGCGCCGGAACTCCTTAGGTCGTCTAAACACGCGTACCCGACCAACGATCCGAAGCACACCCAGCCTCATTACTGACCACGAGCAATCCGTTTTTCTTTGGGCCTTGGTCATTGCGTCATTGGACATTTCCTTGCTCCTTTTTCGCGTATTTCTTCGTTAAATCCCTCGCTTTCCTCGCTCTGCCCAATTCAAAAATTTGGCATTTGCTATAACTCAATATTTCAATGACCGGTCCATCTTAATCTTTCGGTTGAGTTACGCAGTTTGAGAGTTAACCTTACTTGGTAGCGTGTGCTGAAGCAGTCGGTCTTGGCCGGTCCAGCGAACACGGATTACTGAGTCGCACAACCAGAACCAAAAAGGAGGACCGAAAATGACTACAACAAAAGACATTTTAAATCACCACTTGCAAAGCTTTGATAAGGGCGACCTCCAGGGCGTCCTGTCTGACTATGCGCCGGGTGCCATCCTGTTCACGCCAGACGGACCGCTGAAGGGAGCCGATGCGATAAAACCATTTTTCCAGGCGTTGATTGCTGAGTTTGCAAAGCCTGGCGCAACGTTCAACATGAAGCAGCAGTTTGTCGAAGGGGAATATGCTTACATTCTCTGGACCGCAGGGACTGCCGACAACGTGTACGAGCTGGCCACGGATACATTCGTCATGCGTGACGGCAAAATCGTGGCCCAGTCATTCACTGGCAAGATCACGCCCAAGCGCTGAAAACACACCTTCACGCCGGGAGGGTCGCTTCTCCGTACCTGTTCCCCTTTTGAGTAAAGCTTTTCATTTCTTTTCTTAGAGGCTTCGGCTTAAGTAATCGAAACTTTGCGGTGCAGACAGCCAGGGCTTCCATGCGCCGATACAGAAATGAAACCCGAAGGTCAATCCGATCATCATTTGCCGTCCAGTCCACGGCGAAGTGATTCACCTTCTGCTGCGCGCACCCTCCACCTGCTCACCGACAGCCCTTGAATAATTTCGGATGACTAATTTTCTTTTTAGACGGCATATAAGTTATGAAAAAATGCACCTACTGCGGCAGAGAATATACTAATGAGGCGACGGTATGCGCCCTCGACCAACAATCTCTTGTGAGTGTAGGTCCGCAGGCACTTTCACAACCCGCCCATGATGTACCAGCATCCACTGCTGCAACGTTCGATGAGGCAACGAGGGCCGTTGCTAACAGGTACATGCTGGTAGGTGGCCTTTGGTGCATTGGAGGCATTCTCGTCACCGCCATCAGCTACAGCTCTGCTGCAGGAGGGGGCTCATATGTCGTGGCATGGGGAGCCATCATATTTGGAGGCATTCGTTTCTTTCGCGGTCTGATCGCAAGATCGTCTTGAGGTATCGCAGAGGATCGTTGATGCAGCATCATCCTGACTAAGAGCCCGTTTTAAGAGAAAGTTCAATTCTGATTTGCGCTGCTCTGAAAATTTCTCTTTTTCTGATGTGATCGCCCGGCCATGTAATTTCTTAGGCAATGGCCTGAGGTGAAAGTCTCAGGTGGTGATCAGTTGATTGAGGCTTTTTGTATTTTTGAATCTGTTTTCCATCCCGTCACCTGTAGCAAGCCCACGTGTTCCAAATCACTAACAGGATTCGGAGACGGAATGTTCAGCTCCTCCGTATGCAGGGAATGGGTTCGAATGAAATGAGCGGTCTGCTCGGACCAAAATCTATAGTATTTGGATCCGGGTGCTTCGCCATGAAATGCGATGGGCGCCGGCGCAGGTATTACATCCTCAGGCAGGATTTCCAGCCAGCCTATCACCCACACACTTCCTCCCGACTGCAAAGTGTGCGCTATTTTATCCAACACCGGTTGCATCGGTTTAAGCGGGTCAGGTTCCTCCATGCTGGCGGCAAACAGGTCGTAGCGATGGAATTTATGGTCGTCCATGACTGGAATGGTCAGCCAGGGGGCTGGGCCGGAGTAGTAGCGCTGAAATGAAACGCCGTAAAACCAGTGATTGACCAGAATAAAATCATTTTTGGTTGCGATCTTATTCAATTGGGTGGTGGCGAGATCAATGTTGGTTTGCCGGATGTTCAAGGTTTGCCGGGCGGAGAAAAACATTATGACCATGAGCAAGACAACGAACAGCAACCGGAAATTTCTGCCGTAAACATTGTTGGCGATGACGGACTGGATGGCATCCAGACTTATGGCCGTCAGGGTCATCAAGGCCAGATAGTACCAGACTTGTGGGCTAAGCTTAAGGTAGTCCAGGAAAAGAAAGTAAGCGGCCAAACCCACGAGCAGCGACGTGACAGAAAATAAAAGCAGATCCTTCTGCCGGGGTGTCGCATCGAACCTTGCGGGGCGGTATTGGCACCAGAGGGCAATCGCGATTCCAATGCCCCAAAGCGCGATCCAGATGCGAATTGGAGCGTCGGCTACTTTGGTGGGAAGTTCTCCGCGAGGAGCCAAGGCATTGAATAGCTGGCCGGAGAATGTTTCGAAGCTGAATTGCGAAATCTGGGAGTTGCCATAATCTTTCACCCCGCTCCGGATGGTTCCAAGGTAAGGCAGTAATGAGATTGCGGCGATGGTGCCTATTCCGACCACCAGGGCGGCACGTTTCCATAAACGGTTGCGTAGGGCGACGGCGATTGCGCCCAGGCCAATCGCAAACAGCAGCACAGAATTATAGTATGTGCAATGCACACTTCCCAACGCGGCCAGAGTTGCCATCAGCACATTCAATTTGGTTGGTGATTCAATCACTTTCCAGATCAGCGCAAAGGTAAGCAGCACGAAACAAGCCCCCAAACCCCAGGCTCTTATCGAATCGCCCCACCGAATCACAGTGGAACTGAATCCGAGAAGTAACAGCGAGATGAGCGGAAAAGAAATCTTTAATTGCCGCGCGTTGAACCAGAGCAATCCCAAAAGAGCCAGTCCCACCAGGAACCCGAGTGCGCGCATTCCGGAATCGCTTCCCCCGCCAAGACCGGTCCAGAGTCGCAGGACGGCAGTCCAGAGAAGGGGGGAGGAATCATGCCTCAAGGCATCCGATAAAGAGGGCAGAGTGGCGAGGTTTACCGAGTTTGTCTCGTCTCGCCAGAGTCCGCCCGCATGGAGCAGGAACGCGACATGCAGCCAAACGACCAATAACGTGGTGGCCACTGCAATTATTCCTTCGATTCTGCGTATCACTTTTCCAGTTTTGTTTATGGCAACTATACTGTTTTGAACCGCGCCGACTCCAGTGGAAGGGCATGTTTTCCGGCCCGTTCGGAAGGAGCTTAAAAGAGGATAAGCCGATTGGCGATGCCATAAATGTGTTGAGAGGATGGTTGTGCGCAGCTCGGAAACTCAAAGTGATCCACAAAGCGAATAATCTCGTCCATCGGGGTTGTCATTTTCCAAGCCATAGTGCTCGGAAGTGTAACCATCACTCCGGTTCATACCAGTTCTCGGCGATGTTTGGACGCACGGAAGTTGCGGAGCCATTGACGGGCTCGCGGCGCTTCATTGAAGCAGCGCAATAAATTGGGAATCTCAGCACGCGCACTGGTACTCTTCTCACAGTTTTTATCCCGATTATTCGGGCGCGTTCCCAAAGTAAATTGCCCGGTTTAATTTGAGCGCTGCCGGGACGCTTCAGCCAGGGACACGAATTGAGGTCCCTCGCTGTTTTCGGTGGAATAGAAAACCCCGTAAACCGAAAGTTCTTCGCGAGATTAAGGAAAGCGTTTTTACTGATTCACGGCTTCGACTCGATAGAACCTATGGGTTGATGCATTTGCAGGACGATTATCCGTGATGGAAACCTCACCAGGTTCAGCCTCACCGACGACTTCCCACGTTACGAGATCGTCGCTGCTCCACAGGTTATAGCGCACGTCCGACGCATGGGGCAAACCTTCAAACGTCACCCCAAAATGTTTTTCACCGGTTTGATCAACAAAAGTTGGCTTGAGTGATCCAACACCGGGTTCAATCACCAGCAATGAGATCGTAGCCGCCGGAAGATTTAACGACATGTCGCTGACGTTTTGACCAGTCATGTCCGTGGAGGTCCAATCAACGTGCGCACTTGGGCCACCGGGCATGTCGCTGGCAAGATTGGAGGAAAAAAGAGTCGTTTTAGCTGTGACATCCTGGAGGCGCAGCAAGGTTGCGCTTTGAACAGTGGGCAAGTTCTGCAATTTCAACTGAACCGTTGAGTCCTGATCGTTGGAAAAATTCAGAATCCAAACCGCCAACTCACCTGTTCGGCTGTCGCGCGTAATGTAAAGCCGAATGTCCTGAAACGCATAGGTGGAAACCAACGTGTCTCCCATGTGATCGCGCAGATTTTGAAACGCTTTGAACGACGGGTACTCGGTGCCATCGTAACGGTGCGCCGGCCAGATCCAATAATGCGAAGCGACCAAACCCAGGCGCGCATGAGTAAAGACCGTCTCCACCGTACCGAGCGCGTGGGCCATTCTTGCTTCCTTCTCGGTGTCGTTTGTATCCCAGTAGCTCACGTTGACTTCGGTGGCTGCGTATTCGGTCGCGGAAGGATCGCGACCGTTGTCCGACAGAACCTGCTTAATACCGTTTAGAAATTGCGACTGTCGCGACCACACGCTTCCGAGGTAACGGGTGAGTTGAGTCGGATCGGTGAGCTGTCCCATCCTTTCATAGGGATGATAAGCGACGAAATCAATGGGGCACGAAAGGTCGGAAGCAATCGAGGTCAGCTGCGATCCTTCACGGGAACCATCGATTATGGTCGGGCCGACTTTCACATTCGGATTCTCCGCCTTCATCGCTTGAGTGATGGCTTTGTAACGCGGGTAATAGATCGTGGCCGTCAGCGTGTAACTATTGCTCACGTTGTAAGCAGTCGTTCCAACGGTCGGTTCATTGCCGATTTCCCAGTATTTGACCTGCGGCACAGCCGGCTCGGCGGAATTCAACAATGTGTCAAAAGAATCACCCGGGACAGTGGAACTCCAGGTTAACGAATTGAGAATCGCGGCATCACGGGAATTCGTAATCGAGTCGCCTTGTCGATACGTGGGAACAATGTGATTCACATAACGCACCCAATCGGCCGCTGCCGTCGCAAGCGAAGTGGCATTTGTGTCGTAGTAAAGAAATCCGCCGGCAGGATTTGGCTGGACAAAACCGCGCATGTTCACGCCCATGAACAGCTCCGCATCGAAATCGCGACTGTAGCGAAGGAACTGCAGCGTTGGAGGACGAGCTTGTCCGTTGCGTACGCGCCAGTCATAGAGTTCGGCCGCAATTCCGGTTGCCACGCCACGAATCGCCGCTCCACGCGCCACTTCCAGAGCCTTCGGAATGCCGACCCAATATTCACCACGATCAATCGTGATGTCGGCGAGAGCCTGGGCATGGACTCCACGACTGAAATGGGTTCCGGCTGAGGCTGTGTCGACCACGTGCGGTGCCGCAGCGATCACTTCCGCTATCGCCACGCCTTGATACCAGGTGCGAGTGTTCGAGTCGGCGCTGGGCAGGTCGTGAACAAATACTTTAACCTGACCGTTGGCATTGGCTGTCGCAGTGCCAAGGGATCCCGCGTAGAGAGTTCGGCCGCTTTCGCTCCAAATGGAAGGCAGCGTTTTCCATGGCAAAAGATCAGCGCTGACCACAGCGGTCGAATTGGTATCGAACCAGGCGTTGGTCCGTGTGCCGTTGGCATAAGTAAGCCCGGCGCGAACGCCCCAGTTTGAACTCTCCCAGTACAACACTTTTACAGTGTACGGCGTATTGGGTTTCAGACCGGAGACGGTGGTCACCAACTCTTTCGTATTGCTTGGAGGAGTCGAACTGGTTGGGCCGAGACTGCTGAGAATGCCGCCGATCCCTTGGGATGAACGCCATGCCCATTTACTCGAGCGTGCTACGTCGGTGTCCGGCACGAAGGCAGAACCATCGGCAAAGGTGGTGTTGCCACCTGCCAGCGGGGCGCCTGTGGAGTCATTCTGAGGAATGGCCCGGACGAAGTCAAAAAACTGCGCGTGCGACTTTTGCGAAAACACCAAAGTCGAAGCGAACACGAGAACGGCAATGTTGAAAAAGGAAGCGGCTTTTCGATGAAAATATTTCATGGAGTTTTTCGGGTACGGACGTTCGAAAGGTGCTAAGTTCCGTCGGATGGAGGCGGACGCAGGTTCGCCACGCGATTTCACGCAATATTTACGAGGGTTTGCGAGATTGTGGCGTTGCATTTTTTCGGATACGCGGTTTCATGTGCAACCCATTCAGACGCAAAGGCGTCGAAAATATTCGACCCGGCAGCAAATTTTGTTTCGGCACAGAAAAATTGGCCTGGCATGAAACCAACGGCGCATAGCGTTCCTTTCATGTTTCGTAGGTGGTTTTACTTTGCACTGGTCTGGCTAACAATCGTTTCACCCGCAGATTTTCCGCAAAAGCTTTTTCGTCGCCCGATTAGCCTGAACATCCGGAAACGCCGCCCCGTAGCGCGGACTTTGCTGTATCGCCGATTTACAATCGGCATTGCCTCAACCCAACCCACGGCGCTCACCCGCGCACGGGACCCGGAACTCCAATCCCACCGCCAGGAAATCAATACTGGGTAGCTCACCGCGTGAGCGGGATCTAGTTTGCTTTGCCAACAATTCCTTAGGAGCTTTCCACAACCACGTCCTGCCAACCGAAGGCCTGCATCTGTCACCTGTGCCCCCAAACACAAAGGGTGTGCCTCCAAACGCCCACCTTTGCATGCGGCCGGCTGACAAATAAGAATTGCGCCTACACACGTCTTTGAATACGCTCCTCCCGATTAATAGAAAGTTCGGAAGTAACTCAGCAAAGTAATCAATGAAGGAGACATGTGAAACAGCTTAAGATTTATTTGGTTCTTTTCGTCCTATTGGTAATCGCTCTCGCACTCTTCTGGAGACCAACGCCTCCGCCCAAGCCAAATTCCGCCGCTGCTCCCCCCCCAATTGTCGCCCAGCCTGCCGCTCCCACGCCGCCTCCCGCGACACTGGTCACAACTCCACCGCCGGCGACCAATCCCGCACCCATCCAGCTCGCCGCCGCCGCGCCCGAGCCCCTCTTCCTTCCCGTGCTCGGGAAATTTACCAACTGGGTCAACCAGTTCACCAACGGCAGCGGTGCCAGCCTCGCCGAAGGCGAAAACCTCGCTCGCGCCCGCCGCACCATCATGCTCCACCTGATCAAGACCGACCCCCGGAAAGCCTTCGAATGGACCGTCCCTGCCGTTTGGCGAACGAAGCTGCCCGCCTCCGTCACTCAACATTTCGAACAGCGCGTGGACGCGCTCGGCTCCCTCAATGTCGCCGTCGCCACTGATTTCGATCAAAACACCAGCAAAACTCTCCGCGACGTCCAAGTCGACGGGAAAAGTTTCGACGCCTATGTTTACGGCCGGCGCGAAACGCAGATCTCACAGGCTTCCATTCCCATCCACGGCATTGCCATCGATGGCAAAATCGCAGTCCATGAAGATCCCGTGCGAATTCTGGAACCCGAAGAAGTGCTCGCGGCCGAGAAGGCCGGCCTCGTCCCCACCGACGAAATCTGCCAAGTCTCCGGCAAGCCTTCCACCTACCGCAACAAGCAAGTCACTGCGGACATCGGCGGGCAAATCATCCATCTCTGCGGCGTTGACCACGCCCTGCTCGTCAACCAGCGGTTGACCGCCGCCGAAGGCGGCTCCGGCACCATCCCCGGCGGCACCGGTGCCGGTGTGGTCGGTTGGACGCAAGGTCCCAAAAACGTCCTTTACATGCGCGTCAATTTTCCTGACGACCTCTCCGAGCCCATTTCCGAAACCGGCGCTTATGCCACCATGGACTCCGTCAACGCCTTCTACGTCGAAGGCTCCTACAACACCACCACGCTCACACCCACCGTCACTCCCTTGTTGACCCTTCCCCAATCCAAAGCCTGGTACTCCACCGCCGGCGCTGTCAGCCTCCTGACCGATGCCCGCAACGTCGCTCGCGCCGCCGGTTACGACACCGCCAATTATGATCGCGACATCGTTACTTTTACCTCCGTTCCCGGCTTCAATTTCGGCGGCCTGGCTTATGTTGGCGGCAAGGGCGTCTGGCTGCAGAGCCCCGGCGTCGGCGTTACGAGTCACGAACTCGGCCATAACTACGGCCTCTGGCACGCCAACTTCTGGGACACCTCCACCACCAATGGCGACAGCATCATCGGCCCCGGCAACCATGTCGAATACGGCAACATCTACGACACCATGGGCCGCGCCTCCGCCGGCAACAACCAGTTCAACGCCATGCATAAAAACATTCTCGACTGGCTGCCGGATCTCTACGTCCACGATATCAAGAGCAATGGCCTTTACCGCGTCTATGCGTTCGATATCCCCAACCGTGTCGATGGCCAATTCTACTCCGCCAAAGTCCGGAAGGATTTCCAGCGCGACTACTGGATCGAGTTCCGCCAGAAGTTCACATCCAATCCCTGGCTCCAAAATGGTGTCCTGCTCAACTGGTCGCCTTGGGCCGGCAGTTCCGGCGGCACTCACCTGCTCGACACCACCCCCGGCACTCCCACCGGCGACGACAGCAAGGAAGATGCTGCCGTGGTAGTTGGCCGCACCTACACCGATGCTCCCGCCGGAGTCCATATCACGCCCATCGCCCGCGGCCAGACCGGCACCAATCCGTGGATCGATGTGCAGGTGAACCTCGGTACCTTCCCCACCAATGAGCCGCCGGTTCTCGCCATTGAAGTCGATGCCACCAATGCCGCACCCGGCCAACTCGTCCACTTCCACGCCACTGCTTCCGATCCCAATGGCGACATCCTGGCCTACGCCTGGTCCTTCGATGATCTGAAATTCAGTACCAACAATCTCCCTTGGACCTCCCAGTCATGGTCCGCCCCCGGTGAACACGTGGTCCGTTGCGTCGTCAGCGACATGAAAGGCGGCATCGCCAGTGCCAACGCCGTCGTCACCATCGGCTCGCCGCTCGGCTACCGCGTTAGCGGACTGGTCCTTGACACCAATGGCGAGCCGATCGAAGGCGTCCGCGTCGATAACACCCTCACCAACGGCACTTACTTCGGCGGTTACACGGATAGCGATGGACGTTACACCATCGTTGATGTCACCCAGGATCTCACCCTCTACGCCGTTAAATACGGCTACGCCTTCACCAACATCACCTGGACCAACCCGGTCACCGCAGGCACGAACAACATCGATTTCATTGCCACTCCCGTGCAAGCCGTCAGCTTTGCCGCCACTACCAATGTTATTTCCGAAAGCGACGGTTCCCTGCAATACGTCACCCTCACCCGCACCGGCGACCTCTCAACCAACCTGCTGGTTAACTTTTACCTCTCCGGTTCCGCCACCCTTGGCAGTGATTACACACTCGGCCAGATGCAATCTGGAACAAACCTCGTTTCGGTGCAATCTGGAACAAACCTCGTTGACATCCCCCCCGGTTCGAATCAGGTGCAAATCGCCTTCCACGTCGTCAACGACAACACTGTCGAAGGTCCGGAAACCGTCACCTTCTCTGTCCTGGAAGACACCAATTACGTCAACGCCTCGCTCAGTGAAGCCACCATCACCATTCTCGACGACGACAACACGCCCTTGCCCAAGGTCGCCGTCACCGCCCTCGCCAGTTCCGGTGGCGATACGGTAATTGAAAACGATCCGAACGGCGGCGTGTTCACCTTCACCCGCACCGGCAGCACGCAAAACGATTTAACCGTCAACTACGCAGTAAGCGGCACCGCCACCCCGGGCGTGGATTACCAAACTCTCCTTGGCGTGGTGATCATTCCAGCGGGAAGCAGCACCGCCACCGTCAATTTCCGCACCATCGATGACACCCTGGTGGAATCAAACGAAACCGTCCGCGTCACCATCAGCGCCAACTCCACTTACGCCATCGCTGGTAATCCAGCCACCATTACGATTGTGGACGATGACTTTACCACCGTGACGATTTATCCGACCGGCACCGCAGCTGAACCTTCGACTTCCGGCCGGTTCACCGTAATGCGCGTCGGCGATATCGCCGGACAATCTCGTGGTGAACTACACCGTCGGCGGCACCGCCACCAGCGGCACGGACTATACGGCGCTGAGCGGTACGGTAACCAGTCCGGCCGGACGCACCTCCGCTGACATCACGTTAACTCCCCTCGCCGACACCCTGCTGGAAGGCGATGAATCCGTTATCGTGACCCTGGCCAGCAACACCAACTACAGCGTCGGCACGCCGGGAAACGCCACCGTTGTCATCCGCGACGCCCAGAAACCCACACTGACCATAACCGCGGTGGATGACACCGCCTCCGAGCCCGGCGTTGACACCGGCGAGTTTCTCATCTCACGCGGCTCCGTCGTCAACGGCGATCTGACCGTGAACCTCGCCATCAGCGGCTCCGCCGTCAACGGCTCGGATTACGTCCCGATCGACAATTTCATCGTGATTCCCGACGGCTCGAGTTCGGTGACCATTGACGTAATTCCCTTCGACGATCTGCACCTCGAAACGAATGAAACCGTAATCATCACTTTTGTCCCCAGCGCGAATTACAACTTCAGCTCCCAGCAATCCGCGCAAGTGACCATCCTCGACGACGATACCTACAACGTCCCTGCCGTCGGCTTCTCCTTCGCCACCTCAAGTGCGCCGGAAAGCCTCTCCCCCGGCGTGAGCGTCACCCTCAGCGCAACTTCCTCCGTGCCGGTTACGGTCAATTACATCCGCATCGGCGGCACCGCCCCAGCCAGCCGCTACGCCTTCGTACCCGACACACTGACGTTTAATCCCGGTGAACAGGCAAAATCCATTCCCCTGCCGATCATTAACAACACCATCCTCGAGCCCAACCAAACCATACGTCTCGCTTTGGTTGATCCCACCAATGCCACCCTCGATGCCATCAAAGTCCACACGTACACGATTCTGGACGATGACGCTTCGACGATCAGTGTTACTGCCACAGTTCCTACTGCCTCCGAAACCGGTCCCACTCCCGGCAACTTCCGCTTTTCCCGCGTTGGCGGGACGAATGCCCAGATCGTGAATTTCCAGGTGACCGGCACCGCCAGTGCTCCGACCGATTACACGCCCATTGGCAATTCCGTCACGATTCCCGCCGGAGCCACCTTCGTGGACGTCCCGGTCGTGCCGGTGAACGAAGCCTCGGTCGAACTCGCCGAAACGGTCGTCGTCACGCTGACCAGTGCCCCCGGTGCGAGTCTCGCAACGCCTCAGGTTGCCATCGTCACGATAACAGACAACGACACCAACACGCTCCCAATCGTTTCCATCAGCTCAACCAACAAGCCTTATGCTGTCGAAGGAACCGCGAATAACGGCGAGTTCGTCTTCACTCGGACCGGCTCAACCGCCACTGCGTTGCCAGTCTCCTTCACCGTCACAGGCACAGCGGGCAACGGAGTGGATTACGCGACGCTCCCCAACGTCATAACCATTCCTGTAGGCAAATCCACCTTCACTCTGCCAGTCACCCCATTGACCGACAACTTGGTCGAAGGCGAGGAATCCGTCATCGTGACGCTCACCGACAACAGCAGCTACCAGGTCCTCTATCCTTCATGTGCAACAGTCATCATCCAGGACAACCAACAAAGCGTGCGCCTGGAGGCAACTGATTTTGCCGCTTCCAAAGTGGGACCGGACCCTGGCGAATTCACTTTCAGCCGCTTTGGCTCCACCAACACTGACCTCAAGGTCTTCTACGCCATCAGCGGCACGGCCAGCAACGGCGTGGATTATTTTGCCATCACCAATTTCTTCATCATCCCCGCCGGCCAGCTTACCAACACGCTGCCAATCATTCCACACTCGGATTACGTGCCCAAAGGCCCCGTTACTCTGACACTCACATTGCTCAGCAACCCCGCCTACACCATCAGTTCTCCCGCGGGCGGAACAGTTATTATCGATGACAATATGCCCATGCTGGAATTGATCGGCACCTCCACCAATGCCTCCGAAAATGGCGAACAACCAGGCATCATCACGATCAAGAGACGCGGCGATCCCGAAATTGATGTCACTGCGTATGTGACCATTGGTGGCACTGCCACCTTTGGCGTGGATTATCCCCCCTTCCAGACCAACGTGCTCTTCTGCTGCGGCGTCACCTCGATCGATCTCACCATCTCCCCGACCAATGACCTTGTCATCGAAGGTACCGAAACCGTTACCGCCACCTTGCAGCCCAATCCAGCCACCTACACCATTATCGGCACGAGCAATGTTCTGGTTACCATCGATGATGTGGGCACCAACGAGTTCCCCGTCGTGAACCTCAACAGTCCAACCACCAACATCGTTTTCCTTACCATGACTGGCACCAATGCGGGCATGATACTCGAAGCCACCGCCACCGATGATGGCGGCACAAACGCATTGACCTATACCTGGACCAACCTGACCCGCCTGGACACGTACGCGTTCGACAACACGAACGCTGCGAGCACGGCGGTGCACTTCTATAACAACGGCGTCTACGTACTGCAATTGACGGCGGACGACGGACAATTGAGAACTCGCACGAACATCACCGTGGTCGTGAATGCGGACACCACGCTGGCGCCCGATCTCTTGTATTGGACTTTGAACGATGGCAGTGGTACCAACGCGCTCGACACCTCCGGCTCAGGCCGCAACGGCGTCGTGTTCGGAACCACCAATTGGGTGGCGAACGGGGTCGCGCAAGGCGCGCTCGGCTTTGGCGGCACAAACGCGTTCGTAACGGAAGCCACCAATTCCCATTTCCTGAACGGTCTAAAGGCGTTGACTCTCTCCATGTGGATCAAATCGGCCACCACAAATTCCGACCGTGGCTTCATCTCCGCTGACGACTCCGGCGGCACGAACAAAACATTTGGCCTGCGCTCGAAGACGTTCGATGCCCGCAGCCACGGAACAAACGTCATCGAAGCAACGATTCCCGGCAGGAAGGGAGCTGCGCGCTACGTGAGCGCCAGCAACGTCACGACAAACGAATGGCAGCACCTTGCCCTGACCTGGACCAATGGCAGTCCTCCGACCATGTTCATCAATGGCCGCCAGGACACGCCCACCTTCCCGCCTCTCATTGGCGCAGGATTTTTGACGAACTGTCTGCAATTCATCGCCGGCAAAGGCCCGGCCGATGGCACCAATTCATGGAACGGTTTGCTGGACGATATCCGCGTTTACTCACGTCCGTTGAATGCCAGCGAAGTGGCCATCCTGGCCGCCATGCCGCCCACGAACCTCGCTCCCGTCGTGGATGCCGGCCCCGATTTGACAGTGCAAATCAACCTGCCAGTTGAGATCGATCCCACTGTTAGTGATGACGGAAAGCCGAATCCACCCGCCTTGCTGAGTAATGTCTGGACCGTTGTTACCACCAACCCAGTTGTGTTCACCAATCCCAACAGCCCGACCAATACCTTTGTGTTCCAGACTTTGGGCACCAACATTATTCGTCTCATTTCCGATGATGGACAGGTCAAGGTTTTCGATGATGTCATCGTGAACGTCACCGAGCCCACCTCCATTTACCTCTACGCATCCGATCCCGACGCCTCCGAGTTGGGGCCGGATGAAGGTCAATTCACAATTCAGCGCGTTGGCGATACAGGTTTCCCGCTCAACGTTTATCTGGAGTACAGCGGCATCGCCAGCAACGGCGTGGATTGCGTCCTCCTAACCAATATCGTCACGCTTCCGAAGGACGTGGATACGGTTACTCTCACCGTGACGCCGTTCCTGGATGATCGCACCGAAGGCGATGAACCACTGATAGCAAACGTGGTCAGCAATGTGGCGTACACCATCGTCAGCGGCACAGCCACAGTGACCATCCACGACTCGCCTTATGGAGTATGGACGATCGCACATTTCTCGCTGGAGGAATTGACCTTCCCGCTGCTAAGCGGCGCCAGGGCGGACTTCGATCACGATGGCCTGATTAATTTCGGCGAATATGCCTTGAACCGGGATCCCAAGGCCGGCGAAACCAACGCACCCGTAGCCACCGCCATCGAAGTGGATCCCCGCGATGGACAACCCCACATTACCGTGGCCTACCAGCGTCGCTTCCAACCGACCGACGTGCTGTACGGAATTTTCATATCCAATGACCTGTTTTCCTGGAACACCGGCACCAATTACCTCGAAGAATTAAAGGTGACGGACGATGGCAACGGCCTGACGGAAACGGTAAAGTTACAAATAATCGCTCCCTACTCGACCTCCACCAACCAGTTCATCAACCTGCGCATCTGGCAACCGCAACAATAAGCCGCGCCGCCTCACAGCGGGCCTTTGGATTGAGTGGTGCCTAACGCCTGACATGGGCACTTGGACCCACGTCAGCACCGTTTATACTGGGCCCAAAGAAAACCAAAACGAAAATGAGAAGATTGGAAAGTAGTGTAAATACTATGGAACAACCTTTAGCTGTAGGCAGCTATATTGTGGGAGCAAACCCGGCGGGACATCCATGAGAAGAATTAAACTAATGGCAGATTATCAGTGCTTCCCTTTGTGGGAGGCACCACCCGGCACTGTGGGAAACATCAATCCAAAGGATTTGCCCCTTTCAAATAATTTGCGTCGAGACTTAGCGAAATGGGCTGAGTGGTACGACAGCACCCTCAATCTTGATGATCCGGCAAAATCTGGCTTTCCGAACGAATCCATAAGAGAGGAGTTTAAGCGCACGGGGGAGGAATTGGGAAGGCGGCTGAAAGAGGAACTTTGTAAAGATTTTGCGGTTGATGTCAAAGTTCAACCTCACGAAAAAGGCATTACATGGGAACTCTTTTAAATGAGGGGTATGAACCGGAGTGATGGGTAACAGTCTAGCCGGAGATAAAGGAGGGCGATCCTGGCTATTTACACTAAAGTAGGGCCACGAGCCAACGTCCGATCGAAACAACTCCCTGCTTCCAGAAACAAATTGACGTAGTCAACGCAGAATAGCCTTTCTGGTTTGCCAGCAAGTCGCTGATTCCCTTCCTTTTTCTACTCGTGTGCCACAGCTGTCATTCAATAGGCGTAGCCAAGCATCACCATGAAACCTTTACATTCACCCACGCTGATGTTCCCAGGCCGGGCACTCGGCTTGGATAGGCTCTGTTTGCAACCCGGGTAAACATCTCCTTCACTGCTTGCTTCCCAACCAAAGCGGTCGAAGTTTTGTACAGCGGGTTACGGGATCGTTGTTGGTTTGTGTGCCCCAGATCAGGAGAGAAAATGGAAGATTCATCCTTTCCCATGCTGTGCGGATCGCCCTGGGCTCCTTTCGAGCAGATGGACCAATGGCGTCGATGGCATGGTCGCTGGCTCGAGCGTTGTGGAGGAGGCCCCTGCGAGAGCCCGTCGCATGTGCTCTTGCGCAAGCCCGTATTGACGCTACGCGCCTATACCCAACCTGAAGACGCAAAGCTCGCCGTCCTGATTGTGCCAGCCCCCATCAAACGGTCCTATATTTGGGATCTGGCCCCTGACGTCAGCGTTATCCAACAATTGATACGCAGCAATCTGTCTGTTTATTTGGCCCAGTGGGAGGAACCTGGAGTTGGCGAGCAAGACTACGGCCTGGCTGAGTATGGTCATCAACTAATCCTCGCATGCCTGCAGGCCATCGAGGGAGAAATCGGGTCGCATCCGGTTTTCCTGGTTGGCCATTCCCTGGGCGGTACCTTGGCGGCTATTTTTTGCGCGCTGCACCCCGAACGGGTTGCCGGTCTGGTGTTGCTGGGGGCACCGCTGCACTTTGGTCCCGGGGTGGACTGCCTCAGTTCCATGGTGGCCAACCTCCCGCAGGCAATTGCTTTACCCCGGCGTGCCGGCAACGTGCCTGGTTCCGTGCTGGATGTCGCCAGTCTGCTGGCTGCTCCGGGCGCTTTTTTGTATTCCCGGTGGCTGGATGGGCTGGCCAGTCTGCCGGAGCCGCAACGCCGCCGCACTCATCTCCGCGTGGAACGTTGGACCGATGATGAGTTGCCCCTGGCGCGGCGGTTCTTTGCAGAAATTGTTGAGCTGCTCTACAGGGAGGACCGTTTCCTGCGTGGCACATTGGAAATCGCGGGAAAATGGGCGAAGCCAACCTCCGTCACCATGCCGCTCCTGAACGTGGCCGAGCGGCAATCGGCGGTGGCTCCGCCGGCCAGCATGCACCCGTTTTATCAGGCCGTTGGCAGTCGGCGGAAACGCTGGCTCTGGTACGAGGGAGATGTGGGTGTGTGCCTGCAGCACGTAGGCATGTTGGTGGGCAGAACAGCGCATCGGACGTTATGGCCCGCAATAGTGCGCTGGATACAGGAGCAAGAATAGTAAGCCGCCGAAAAGAGGCCGATCCTGGTATTTATATCGAAGTAGGACCACGAGCCAACGTCCGATCGGAACAACCTCTCGCTTCCAGAAACAAATCGCCTTTAAAAACCTTTCCCTTTGGTCAGTACCCACCACCATTCTGAAGGGGACGTCGTCCGCTCGTTCAACTGCATCCCACCCCACAATGGGTAGTATTCCCCCTCGACACCCACACCGAATCCGATGTTGACTGTCACATGACTTTCCTTCGGGGCTTCGGAATGTCGTATCACCTGAGCAAAAACGTGAGCTGGCTCGTCCTGCTTTGCGTGTTGGCTTTTCAGATACTTCCCACAGCCTGCGGGGCCGCGCCGCCCAGGCGATTGATCCTGCTGGTGGACGGAGTTTCTTATCGCGACATGCAAGCGTTGCAGGAAGGCGTCACTTACAAAGATATTCACGGTCGCCAGTTCCATCGACAAGGCTTTGATCATGGTTACTTCCCGGTCAGTCGCATGGTCGGGACGTTTCCCTCCATCAGCGATCCCTCCTGGAGCGAGATTCTGGCGAACCAACCGCCGCCCGGTTATCAACGCACTTATTTCGATGCGATCCGAAACTCCGAAATCTCCCTCAACGGCGTAATCACCTCGGAGGATTACGAAAAACAGATGACCTGGCAAATGGACGGCGGTCTCGGCCGGTTCCTGAGCTACATCGCTCCGCAACGCGCATTTCAATACGAGTTGAACGCCATGGTTGAAGACTTTCTTCAAACGCATGACGGCCCGACCAACTACTACGCCCTGATTCATTCGACCGACAGCGCGCAACACTTATACGGCGATATCTTCGCCATGCTCTGCGCGCTCGATGCAAAACTCCAGCAACTGCGCGATGTTTATCGGTTACGCGAAGGACGGGAACTCGAAATACTGCTACTGTCCGATCACGGAAATAATCACGCCACCGACGGCAACCGCGTCGCCGTCCGGCGCTTCTTGAACAAGGCCGGCTACCGAATCACGACCTCCATCAGGAACTCAAAAGACGTTGTCCTGCCAACCGCGGGGATCGAGTCCTGGGTGGAAATCCATAATTCACCAGGCGAAACTGAAACACTCGTCCAATTGCTCTCGCATCTGAAAGGCGTCGATGTTGTGACGGCTCGCATCCCCGATCAGACCAACCGCTTTCTCATCATGAATTCGAAAGCCGAAAGGGCTACCATCGACTGGAATCCCGCCCGCAGCTCGTTTCGCTATTCAACCGAGATCGGTGACCCAATCGGTTACCGGCCAGTGATCGAAGCCCTTGCAAAAAGGAATGCCCTCGACTCCGACGGCTTTGCCACAGCCGATGCCTGGATGACTGAGACCCTCGCCCATCGCTATCCGCTGGCACTGGAGCGAATTGTCCACGGTCACACACAAGCGGTGCTCAACCCGGCCTCAATCATTGTCAGTCTGAAAAACGGCTACGTTCACGACGGATGGCTCATCCAACGAGGCGTCGCCCTGACAACCTCGGGCGGCACTCATGGCGCCCTCGATGACCTCAACTCAAACGGAATTCTGCTGAGCAGTTTTGCGCCAACTCAGGACACGTCATCCAGCCGGGTGGCTGCGCTCTTTGACGGGTTTAAAGAACGGCGAGATCCTCGTGGGGAAAACGGTGTCGAATGGATTCCCGCAAATACTGTTGCGACGACGACAAACTCGTCGGAGCTACCGACCCCGAATTGCAAGCTGCTTCCAAGCAAGGAAGTTTGCCTGCGAGTTTGGACGTCCGCTTTTGCCAACATCGATAGCAATGCTCCACTCGAGATCACAATTGAGAAAATCCAGCCCGTGCAAATTCGCCGGGGAGATTACGAACCCGGCAATCGCTTCGAACGGCATCTGACGATCACTCGCCCACTCTCCAGTGCCAGGAGCACCTCCTGCGAAAGCGATTACGCCTTCCCTGAGAACCTGAGCCTGCGCCCAAGAACAACTTATCGCATTTCAGGGCAAATATCCGACGGGACTAAAAAAATCCCTCTTTTCAATTTCACGTTCCGTACCGACAACCGAGGCCAACCGATGATCACGGGAAGCAGAGGATGAAATCGGCATTCGCTTATCTCCGATCTTCCAAAAACCTGCACGACTCTGCAATTTGTTGACGTTTTTGCTTGTCCAGGAGCACAATCGGGCCGGAAAGATTAATCCATGTTCCAGGAAATCCACCAAGAAATGATAATGCCGCCCAATCAGGCAATCCATCGAACTTGCCATTCCTCCGTGATAGAAATCCACACGTGCTACAGGTCGGTTCGCTGAACTTGGCTTTTTGGACACATGAACAACGAGAGAAAACTCTTGAGGCGAAGGGTTATTCGAATGATCACAATTGTTTTTGCGATCATGCTCCTGGTATTTGGCGTCCTTATGTGCGTTTTTTCGCTAGTTTACCGAATCGACGGTCCCGATGATTTCCGTAGCATTCTGGTGTGGGATCTGTTCGTAGGCATTCCAGTTGCGATCGGTTTCTGGCTTCTGCGCGCGTGGAATGGCGGGGCATTACGCAGCGGTTTTCATGCATTCGGCGTGTGGGCGGTTACGGCTGCTGTTTTCATTGGTTGGCATTGTCAACAAATTGCGTTAAGAGCCGGTTTGAATATTTTACTCCAATGGTTGCAGGGCTTATGGCATTCATCATGAGGAGGCTCATCTCTCCTTGAGCGCCTCCACCAGGCCCACAGTTTCATTAACGCTCCTTTCCTTGTACCCGCTGGTAAGCAAACCCACAAATACGCTGCGTTCCCTGCCGTTGCCAATGGAATGAATCATATGCAGGCAGTCACCAACCGCCCCCGCTTCGAGCCGCGCAATCAAAATGTTTTCCAGAGCCGTCTGTCTGAGATCGCTTCCAACAATGCGATTCGCCGTTGCCAATGCGGTTCTAAAAAGATCAATCTTTGCAAAACTTTCCGCCAGAGTTTGCAACAACTTGTCAGCTTTGGGGCCCGCGACTTCCCGGGAGAAGGACTGGGAGGCACTAAATAAAAGTTCCTGGGCAACATACTCGTTCCCAAGCAAAAAATAAACCAGGGCAAGCTTGCAACTCGCGATCATCTTCAATTCTGCATCTCGAGCATTGGTTGCCTTGTCCCGGCATTTCGAAGCGATTTCAAGCGCTCCATCGGCATCCCCACTTTCTAAAAACATCCCCGCCAGGGAAATAACCGAAAGCAGGGAATTCTGGCGCTCCAGTGCCATTCGATGAGCTATCTCGAGGGCTTTGTTTTTCATTCCCGTTTCAATGTATGCCCGGCAAGTCCCCATCTCCAATTCACTAAAGAACGGGAATGCTTGATTCCTTGCCATGACGGACCAGGCTTCCTCCTCCCACCCCATGCGGATAAACCCGAAATTGGCTCGCTCCAAATAACCATAGGCAAACACTGGCATCTCCTCCATCTCCGCCTGAGCGATCATTCGGAACAATATTTCCCTGGCCAACTGCTCCTGCTCTGTCTGGTGATATAAATAAGCCACTTCGCCCAGGTAAATCGCTCTCAATGGTTGCTCAACAATTTGATCGGCAGCGGAATGAGCGCTCCGCAACATCTCCAGCGCCTCCTGCTTAAACTCCATCCATAAAAACTCCCTGGCAATATCACACAGGAAACAGGCTCGCAGGAAATTCTCCCGGACAAGCGGAATGAATTCCCTGGCCTCGCTCAAGGCTCTGACAGCCTGTGCCCTTAAACCGGCCCGATGATATTTCCTGGCCAGCTGAATTCGTAACGACGTTGCGATCTTGACATCACCTATTCGGCAGATGACCGATTGCCCGATGTCCAAAAGCTGTTCGATTGGCTCCATCTTTCGTGGCTCCCTACATGCTTTGAAATTTTCGTCCGGCTTTATCTGCTGGTCAATGATGGTCACTCACCGAACTCCGGATGATAAGGCTAAACCGCCATCCGGTAATTCGATATTCCGCAAATACCGGGGAGGAGGCAAATCGGTTTAACACCCCATTTACTTCCACCCAAACTCGAACCGGCGGCATGGACGACTGAGCGGAAAGGCCGAGTCCGATAAAACTCATTTTTTCGATCTTTCACCAAATTCTTGAGTCGTATTTCGTGAGGAACCCTGTTTATTATTCCGCGTGCCGCGCTTGACCAAACATTCTGCGAAGTCCGGAGGTAATTCCTCCAACCATTTGTATTGGCTCCTGGCCGTGGGGCTTGTCGCCCTGCTCGGCTGGGTATGGTGGAAAGGGGGAAGTCATTCAAAGAACCCTCCCGTCGCCAATGACCCAAACTCCCATTTGACCCGCTCCGATCTCACCCCGATTCGCCATTCAGTACCAACCAACGCTCTCCCCAAACTAATCCGCGCCTCCGTGGTTATTACCCAGAGTCCACCAATGGTGGTGACTCGTTCCAACCTTGTTGAGCAACCCCTCTCTTCAGCTGACCTGAACCGCTTCCCCCGCCCGGTCCAAAACACGTTCGAGCTGCAACTGGCCCTGGCGCACCACGGAATTTCTTCCGGCTCGGCGGACGGCGTATCCGGCTTTCAAACCAAGGCCGCTTTGATGGCTTACCAACGACAGTCACACCTGCCCATCAATGGAGAATTGGACGCACTGACCAAAACCAATCTCCTTCTGGAAGACACTCCCTTCGTAAAATACCTCATCACCTCCAATGATCTCGCCCGTCTGCAACCCGTCGCCACCACTTGGCTCGGTAAATCGCAGCAAACCGCCCTCGATTACGAAAACATCGTCGAACTCGTTGCCGAAAAAAGTTTTGCCAGCCCAACTTTCATTCGCAAACTGAATCCCAACATCAATTGGACAAATGTGACTCCGGGAACACTCGTTCAAGTGCCCAACTCCTATTATCCTGAAGTTCATTCCAAAGCTGCTTTCCTGCGCATTCATCTCTCCGGCAAGACGCTCGAAGCGTTCGACTCCGAAACCAATCTGCTCGTTCACTTCCCATGCAGCATTGCCAAACGCGTGGAAAAGCGCCCCGTGGGTGAACTCCATGTCGCCGTGGTCGCTCCCAATCCCAACTACACATTCGATCCCGCCATTTTTCCCGAATCACCCGAAGCGCAAAGCATCGGTCACAAACTTGTCCTGCCTCCCGGCCCCAACAATCCCGTTGGCGTCGCCTGGATTGGTCTTGATCGCCAAGGGTATGGAATTCACGGCACCCCCAAACCGGAGGAAGTCGGTCGCACGGAATCTCACGGCTGCTTCCGTCTCGCTAACTGGAATGCCGAATACCTCATCAAACTGGTCACCGTCGGCACCCCCGTGTACGTGGTCGAATAACTCACGACCGGGTTTACGCTCGCGTCCACAAACGAATCCAAACCCGTTGCGGTGATTGGATCAGGATTTCTCGCCGCATTTCTTCCGTGACACTGTCGCGGGTCATTACCGCTTCTGGAATCTCAACGTCCGGTTTGCGCTTCAAAAATATCAGGCTGATCGCTCCCATGATGGCGCTGAAGGCAAAGAGAGTTGCAGATTGCAAGGCGTGAGGGTCTGCTCCAAGGCAAAATGCAGCCAGGAGAAACATGACAGCACTGGCTGGATTTTGCCAGGCGGCGTCGCGCACCGAATATTTATCCCTCAATTTCTCCAGCACCAATACCATCCTGAAAAATAATTGCTACCCGCGCGCTCACCAACATAAAGAAATCTTCTATACCTTATTCGGGGAAGATAATTCGAGGCAGGAATTTGAAATATGACGGGCAAGGGCATCATCCCGACAATGATCCCCACCACCATTGCACTGCCTCCCAACGTTTGTGAGTACAGAACCATGGGCTTGCTGAGGAAAATCTGAAAAGAATGCCACCCTCCATAGACATGGGAAATACTTTGTGCGACGGTCGAATAATTGCTCGGAGACGTTGATTTTTTCCTTAAACGGATTAAGAAATAAAATTGGCATGGAAGAAGTAAGCGACAGCACACCTCAGCTAAACCTAAACGGTGAATGGATCGGCTTTTACCCCGGCCATTTCGACGAAGTGATTCACATTACCCAGATGGGAGATGCGGTTGAAGCAGTGAAGATCACCGGAGACGACTACGTTCCCGCCGGCACCGTGACTTGGCGCGCCGATCTTAAGACACTCATCGGCGAGGGCCAGATCGCCGAACATGGCTTTCGCAATCCGCGATTCATCCCCGGCAAGCTCACCCTGCTCAACTCCGAACGCATTATTTTCTGTTGGGAAAATGCCGGTGAAGTCGAGTTCCGCCGGGACGATTAGATTCTCTTCTTTCCAGGGCAACACTGCAGTCGGACTCTTTGCCATTTTTTGGCAACGGATGGCAAACAAAATGCTGCGTAAAAGTGCGGCATTTTGACCATCACTATTCACGAAGGTTAAGCACTATATAACTTGACTTTATGCTCATCGCGGGACATGGTTCCTCTCAGCTCCGATCCTCTCTACCTATGAGAAGCAAAAGATTATATGCGGGCCTTTTGCTGGCTTGCATGGCCATCTTCCCCCAGATGCGCCTCCTCTCCCAAACAGCACCGATTCTAACCAATGTTCTCGCCACCAGCAACCAGGTGAACTTGAGCTTTGATCCGTACCCTGCAGCCCAGTCGTACACTTTTCTCAGCACCACCAATCTGTCATCAGGTTTCACCACCAACACAAATTTCTTCGTCGCCGGTTATAACTTCGCAACCAACAAGCTCGTTTATGGCGCCATCACGGTAACGAACGTAACCGCCAGCTATGCATGGAGACTTACCAATGCTCCAACAAACGGCTTCTTTAAATTGCTGGTGACCCCGATGAGCAGCAATGCAGTTCTTGCTTCCATTGTCCTCAATCGCCTCGCCTACGGTCCCACCCCGGATGAACTGGACCGCGTCCTCAATGCAACCAATGGCATCACCCCGCAGGGCTACATTAACGAACAGCTTGCGCCTTGGGCCATAACTGAAACGGTCGATTCCGTGCCGGCGCTCCAAAATATCGCGATAAAATTTGTTGAAGCCACCACGCCAATCTACACGAACAATGCCAGCACCAACGCAAGTCTTAATGATCTCCGCGCCTGGCATGTCCTGCGTGCTGTCGGCGCGAAACGTCAACTGCTCGAAATTTTGCTTCAGTTTTGGGAAAACCACTTTGTAACCCAATATACCAAATCTGTTAATTATTTTGATGGCACTGGATTGGACAGCACCACGGCGGCCCGAGTTGCCACTGAATTTGAATACCTGGAAAATGAGAAATGGCGCAATGCCCTGCTTAATCCGCAGTGCACCTTCTACGACCTGCTCAGAATCAGCGCGGAAAGCCCGGCGATGATCATCTATCTGGATACCGTCATCAGCAAGGGCGATCACAATAATGTCGCCAATGAAAACTATGCCCGCGAACTCATGGAACTCTTCACCATGGGTGTCAACAACGGGTATGATCAAACTGACATCACCATATTGTCCCGTTGCTGGACAGGCTGGTTCGTCCAAAAGGTTGATCCAACCAACACCTTCAACCCTCTGGTGCCTAAGGCTTCCGGCAATGTAAACACGAACTTGGGTGTGTGCGCCTTCAACTACCAGACAAATACCCACAACATCACCGCCAAGACGATTTTCCCCGCCAAGACGGTTCCCGCAAGGTTTGGCGCTCCCTGGGCCGGAAGGAATTACCAACTGAATATTCCCGCTGCGGCCAATTACACGGATACCAATGGCATTCAGGAGGGCTACATGGTCATCAACCATCTTGCCAATCAGCCGTTCACCGAGGAATTCATTAGTGTCAAACTTTGCAACCTGTTCGTTCATGATGGCTTTGCCATCGGTTACGACTTCACCGACCCAAATCTTTCGCCCGAAGGTCAATTGGTAAAATCCTGCATGCTCACTTGGGAAAACAGCAGTCCCAAGGGCCAGATCTGGATGGTGTTAAGCAACATCTTCAATTCTGACCTATTCCGCGGCAACGCCGCCGCCATGCAGAAGGTCAAGACGCCTCTTGAATATACTGTCAGCGCCATCCGCGCAATGAGAGTAAGCACCAACGGCACTGGCAACCCGGGCACCTTCGCCTCCGACACGGATGGATATTCCATCAGCGGCGCTGGTTCCGCTTACCCGCTGGTACGGATGGGTAACCTCCTGCTCTTTGATCGACAGGATCCCAACGGCTATCCGGAAGATGCCGGCGGCTGGATCAGTGCCGGAACCTTGGCCGAACGTATCCGCTGGATACAGACATTTTGCATGGCCTCGAATGATTCCAGTAAAAACGACAGCATCAGCAGTGGAAACAAAAGCACCAGCGATCCCGTCGGTTTGCTCAAATACAAACTCGCCCTGCAAAGTCCTCCTGGCAGCATCACTAACGAAGCCAATGTGGCAGATTACCTGTTAAGCATTTTCTATCCCGGAGAAGGTGCCGGCAATCTGGCACTTTATCGACAGGCAACCATCAATTTTCTCAAAACGGCAGATGATGGCGTTACGACTTCTCCTCTGTCGGGTTTATCGCAAACGGGCAACCCTTCGCTTTATGAGACTCGTATTCGCGGTGCCGTATCCATGCTGTTGAGCTTGCAACGTTTCCAGGAACAATAATCTTATGCAACACTTCCACGTCCTCACCCGTCGCGGTTTTCTGGATCGCTCCTTTAAGATCGGTCTTGGCGTAGCCCTTTCAACCCTGACCGACATTCCGCTGGTCGTAAAGCGCGCCCTGGCCGAAGGCAACATCGGTCTGAACGGTAAAAAACTTATTTTTATCTTCCTGCGCGGCGCCAATGACGGATTGAACGCCGTGATTCCAGCCCAGGACCCGGCCTATATCTACAATCGCCCTAACATCGGAATTCCTTTGGATAGCAGCAGCTATACCCAATCCGGTCCCTGTGGTTTTTCCACAACCGGCACCGCCAATCCCACGTTCTCCGCTGCTGACACCGCCCTCAATCTGGG
This sequence comes from Pedosphaera parvula Ellin514, assembly GCF_000172555.1. Classification (NCBI taxonomy): domain Bacteria; kingdom Pseudomonadati; phylum Verrucomicrobiota; class Pedosphaerae; order Pedosphaerales; family Pedosphaeraceae; genus Pedosphaera; species Pedosphaera parvula. Next base: position 62,431 of record NZ_ABOX02000021.1, on the reverse strand, counting down.
CAACCAGTTTGCCGCGCTGCATCCTTCCCTGAGATTTTTGGCGCCCGTTTATAATGCTGGCGATCTGGCACTGATACATCGCGTGGCATACCCAAATCAAAATCGCTCCCACTTCGATTCTCAAAACTTTTGGGAAAGCGCCGCCCCCAACAACAATCTGGTGAAAGACGGTATTTTTTATCGCGCCATGGTTCAATCCGGCCTGGCCAGTAGCGCCCCCTTGACCGGTGTCTCGATTCAATCTGCCCTGCCCTTCTCCCTCAGAGGCAGCGCTGCGGCGATGACCAATCTGACCGATCCCACGCGTTATAATTTGCTGGGCGTTCCCAATACCACTCAAGGAAACTACAAAGCCGACAAGGCCATCTACGCGTCCGATCAATTTTCCTTCCCGGACAAACTCGATCGCGACTTGTTGAACCTGCAATACAAAAACATGACCGATACCCTGGCCATTTTTGCAGGCATTGATTTCTCGGAAACCGGAAACACTTTTGTGGACAATACTTCAGGAGGCACGGATGGTGATGCCCCCTATTATCTATTCCCCACGCAAAACCAGAAAAACGGCGGAGCCTACATGAATGGCAGGACCAACGACACCACCAAGTATGTCGTGGATACCAGCGCCTATTCACTTTTCCTGAACTTAAAAGCCGCAGCGCTGATTCTGAACAAGACGGATGCCATCGTCGCCGGCACTGAATACGGCAGTTTCGACTTGCACCAAACCCAGGGCGGAGTGGTTGGTTCCCACGCCAAACTATTGAAAACTATTGGCTGGGCCATGTATGCCTTGCAAAATTATTTCACGACTTACGGTCGTGGAAACAACGCTCCTTCAAGCTCGGCCAAGGTAAACTGGAACGACGTTGTCGTCGTGACTCTCTCTGAATTCGGCCGCACCACCATCCAAAATGGCTCCGCCGGTACAGACCATGCCGAAGCTGGTGTCATGTTCGTTGCTGGTGGCGGTGTCAAAGGCTACAACAAAGGCAACCCCTCCGGAGTGTTCGGCTGCAGCCCGACCGATTCCTTTAACGGCATCAGTAATCTCGGCTGGGCTCCGGCCACTTCTGCCAGTGCTCAAAACGGTTCGATGTTCGGTGCCAGCGGACGTTACCTCAAGCGGGCAGTGGATTACCGATCCATACTGGGTAAATTGATTCGCGATCACCTCGGTGCCACCCAAAACCAGCTGAATCAAATCATTCCAGGCTATGCGGTCGCGGGTGAACGGCTCCTCAGCGGAGGAACTTCTTCCATCGATGGCGTTCCTATCTTTGGCGAATTGCCTATCATCTAGCAGGAACTCTCATCACCCGCGTTCAGGTGCTACGTGCTCCAGCGTTAGGATTTGTGCAGGTATTGATTTGCAATTTCCACCCTGCCACCGGAGCATTTGCTCAATGATTGCCCGACTTGCATATGCTTTGATGGCCGCATTTTTATTTTCCCAAACCCTGGCCTTCGGCGATTCCATCACGCTCATCCCCAGCGCTGACACCTCCATCATGGAAGTCACCCCCACCAACAATGCAGGAGCACGCGCCTGGATCAATGCCGGCAGCAACATGCACGGGCAACGAAACCGGGGTTTGATCAAGTTTGACATCGCTGCGAGTCTCCCAGCGAACTCGCGCATCACTTCCGCCTCATTGACACTGGCGGTAACAGGTATTCCTTCAGATGGCTATGCGATTGCCTACTTTGATTTGCACCGGTTGTTACGTCCTTGGGGCGAAGGAGACAAGAATTCGGCTTTGAGTCCCGGTCAGGGATTGGCAGCCACCACCAACGAAGCGACGTGGCTGAGCCCACTCTCGTTCACCACCAATTACTGGACGGTTCCCGGAGCAGCCGCGACGAACGACTATGCAGCCGTCACCACCGCCTCCCAGATTGTCTATGATACAATCCAGTCCCCCTACTACTTCCCGGACCCCGCAGACGATGATGGCCCGATGATCGCTGATCTGCAATCATGGTTGGACAATCCGGCCGCCAACTTTGGGTGGATTTTGATCTGTGAATCCGAAGAAATGCCTTCCACCGCACGCCGTTTTGCTTCTCGTGAGGATCCCGACTCTTCACCACAGCTAACCATCACTTACGATCCGCCTCCGCAACTAACTCAGATTAGTCACTCTGGTAATCAATGCAAAATTGAATTTACCGCCCAGGCTGGTCACACCTACTCGATGGAATTCCGGAATTCACTCACTGGAAATAACGAGTGGAATACTTTGACCAACCTCCCAGCACAAACGTTGACCACCAACATTTTGGTGACCGACCCGATTGTGGATTCCCAGCGCTTTTACAGGCTAAGGACGCCTTGAACAAACACAAATCAGGAAAAGCCTCAGCTTGATGTTACAGGGATGCTTTCCATCACGGCGGGTTGGTTCATGCCCAGCCAGTACTCATGAATTACCTTCAACAGCGTCCCCAAGCTGCTTAATTCGCCCGGCTTCACCAGGTAGGAATTCGCTCCCAGATCGTATGCCGATCGGATGTCATCTTGTTGATTGGAGGAAGTAAGCATGATTACGGGCAACCGCCGGGTGGCCGCATTGCTTCGTATCCATTGCAATACTTCCAGCCCGGACTTCTTGGGAAGTTTCAAGTCGAGCAACACCAGGTTGGGAAACGGATATTTTTCACGATCTGCGAAGGAATCCATGCCGCCCAGGTAGGAAATTGCCTCCTCACCATCTCCGACAACTTTCAGTTCGGATTCAAATTTTCCCTTCCGGTGCATGAGATTCACCAACGTCACATCGTTGGTATCGTCTTCCACGTGGAGAATAACAGTGGAGCGGCTCATGCAGGATCCTGATGATCCAACCAGAATCTGCTGCCATTTCCGGGAGAAGATTCCACCCCCACCCTGCCGCCCATTCTTTCCATGCCCTTGCGGACAATCGCCAGGCCTATGCCTGTTCCCGGATAAGTGTGCGAAGAGTGTAAACGCTGGAACAACCCAAATACTTTTTCATGATAATCAGGAGAAATACCAATGCCATTGTCCTGAATGTGAATGCGAACTCCACTTGGAATTTGCTCTGACCAGATCTCGATCCGGGGCGTTTTTCCCGGCTCAACGAACTTCAAGGCGTTGCTCACCAAGTTGCTCAGAATCTGCTTTAAGGTGGTTGAATGGCTTAAAACGGGCAACAAGGGCCGCTTGATAATAATTTCGGCTTTTTTGCTTTGTATCTCATTCTCCACATGAACCAACACCTCATTGAGGATGGATTCCATATCGACATTACAAAGCTTCAACTCCATCAGGCTTAAACGGCTATATTCCAGGAGGTCCTGCAACAGGTTATCCATGTAGCGGCCGGAATTAACAATCCGTTGTGCAAAATCCTGGCTGGCCGGGGTGAGCTTGTTCTCTGAGTCTTCCAACAATGCACGCGCGAAGCCTTGCATCGAGCGCAATGGAGCGCGCATATCGTGCGAGATGGAATAATTAAACGCCTCCAACTCCTTGTTGATTTCGGTAAGCGCCGACACCCGTCCCTGTAATTCTTCGTTCAGTTTCTGAATCTTTTCTTCAGCCTCTTTACGCGCAGTAATGTCCCGGGCAAAAATATAGATCAACTTTTCCGAAGCGAACGGAGCCGCAGTCCATGCCAGCCAGCAGTAGGAGTTGTCCTTGCGACGGTAGCGTCCCTCGAAAGAACAGGTCTTGCCCGCCCTCAGACTCTCCATTTGCGCGATCATTTGAAGATGATCCTCAGGATGGATAAGCTCAATTCCGGATTTCGCTTTGAGTTCCGATTCGCTGTAACCCAGGATTTTCTCCCATGAAGGATTCAACTGCAGGATGTAACCGTTGAAATCAGCGATTGCCAGCATGTCTACCGCAAGGGTGAAAAAGCGATTCCGCTTGGTTTCCCTTTCCAACCGGTCCGCCGTCTCCGCCAGTTTGCGCTGATGTTCTGCTTCCTCGATTTTCCGCAGTTGCTCGGCTTGAATTTTGATTTGCTCAGTCTTTTTGAACAACTGAACAAAAACGGAAACCTTCGCCTGCAGAACACTGGGAACGATGGGAGTAAGAATGTAATCCACCGCTCCAAGGGAGTATCCCCTGGCGATTTGATTCTCGGTATCGCTGATGGAGGTAACGAAGATAATTGGAGTGTCCTCCGTCTGCTGGCGTTTGCGGATCAGGGCAGCCGTTTCAAAGCCGTCCATGTCAGGCATGGAAACGTCCATCAGGATGACGGCGAATTCCTGCTGCAAAAGGCACTTCAAAGCCTCTTTTCCAGACCTGGCTTTGACCAGGTTCTCGCCCAGATGCTCCAGCACCGCCTCCAATGCCAGCATTTTATCGGCGCGATCATCAACAATAAGAATGTTGGCTTTTTTCAAAATTGATATTTTATGGACGTCGTTGCGTTGTGAAGGCTCCGGCGACCGGTGTAAAGACTCTTGTGTTCCTGTCGTGTTGTTAATCATGTGCTCCAACATTTCGGAGATAATTCCTTATCAACAACTTACTAACGATGGAGCCACAACCGTAGGATAGCCCGTAATTGCTCTGTGTCCACCGGTTTTGAAAGGTAATCTGAGGCGCCTGCCGCAATACACTTCTCACGGTCACCTTTCATCGCTTTCGCCGTGACAGCGATGATGGGCAGATTCTCGAATCCTGCGATCTCGCGGATGGCCTTCGTCGTGGCATAGCCGTCCATCATTGGAAGCATGATGTCCATCAGGACGATATCAATGTCTCGTGAATTGACGAGAATTTCAATGGCGTCCTTGCCGTTTTCCGCTGATACCACGCTCATCTTGAACCGCTCGAGCACACTGGTCATCGCGAAAATGTTGCGAATATCATCATCAACCAACAGAACCTTTTTGTTTTCCAAGACCCCTTGATGGTATGACTCCAACATCCTGCGTTGGCGCTCGGGCAGTCTGGCTGCATTGCGATGGAGCAGCAATGTGGTTTCGTCCAGCAATCTTCCCGGCGAGCTCGCGTCCTTGATGACGATGCTTTCCGCGAGTCCTTTCAGCTTGTCAGACTCACCTGCCAGCAGGTCCCTGGCGGTATAGATTATGACGGGTATGGTTCGGGAATCAGCTGACTTTTTGATTTCTTCCAGCAATTCAACACCGGTCATATCCGGCAGGCCCAAATCAAGCACCATGCAGTCAAACTTTTGTGATGCCAGCGCATCAAGTGCTTCTCTGCCGCTGGCAACCATGGTGGTGTTGACGTCTCCATTGCCGATCAATTCCCTGATGCTCATCTGCTGGACTGCGTCATCCTCAACCACCAACAAGTTCTTCATTGGGCGATCCACGAAACTCCGCATTTATCAAAGCTTTTTCAGCCGTCGATGTTTGCGATTTGGTCGTAAATCCCAGCGCACTCTGCGTGATATTTGGCTGCTCGTCCTTTTCAACACTGATGATTTGCACCGGAATGTGGCGCGTTGCCAGATCCAGTTTTAAACGATCCAGCACTCGCCAGCCATCGAAGTCTGGCAAATGTACATCCAGGGTAATGGCATCCGGCTTGAGATCCCGCGCCAATTGGAGCGCAGCCGCGCCCCGAGGCGTAATGATGCCTTTAAAACCTTTTGCATGGGCTGTTTCCAGCAAGACTCTCGCGTAGCCAGGATCGTCTTCCACAATCAAGACAACCTTGTCACCGGTGGCAATGGCGCCACGATCATCGTTGATCATCATTTGCTCAACTTGATCCGACGCTTCTACCAGAGCCTTGTCCACAATCTCGGCATCCACGACTTTCGCCGGAATCATGCCACGGTGTGATGTATCACGCCGGGTGGAGCGCGCTGGCGTATGCGTTTGTGGCAAATAAAGCGTAAACGTACTGCCCTGGCCAATGGCGCTCGCGAGCCGGATTTCGCCGCCCAGCAGCCGGGCAATTTCGCGGCTGATGGCGAGACCCAGGCCTGTGCCGCCGTATTTGCGGCTGGTGCTGCCGTCCGCTTGCTGGAACGCTTCAAAGATGATTTGCTGCTTCTCCGGCGGAATACCAATGCCGGTATCGCTGACGGAAAATGCAATGACGGAACGCGCCTGATTGAGCGTCTCGCGATCCGGACTCCAACCTTCCGTGACCAATGCGATACTGAGCGTGACGCCGCCTCGCTCGGTAAACTTGAATGCATTCGAGAGCAGGTTTCGAATAACCTGCTCCAACCGTTGCGAGTCGGTGAGCATGTGGCGTGGCAATTCCGAGTCCAGCTCCACGTCGAATTCCAGGCTCTTGGATTCGGCCACGTGGTTGAATGTGCGGCGCACATAATCCTGCAGTTCGATGAAGCGCATCTCGATGATATCGAGAGTGACCGTGCCGGATTCGATCTTGGAAAGATCGAGAATGTCGTTGATCAGGCTCAACAGATCGTTTCCAGAAGCATGAATAGTCTTGGAAAACTCGATCTGTTTCGGCGTGAGGTTTCCTTCCACGTTATGCGCGAGCTGATCGGCAAGGATGAGCAGGCTGTTGAGCGGAGTGCGCAGTTCATGCGACATGTTCGCGAGGAACTCGGACTTGTATTTGGAAGTAAGCGCGAGCTGCTTGGCTTTTTCTTCCAACGCCTGACGGGCTTGTTCCACTTCCGTGTTCTTGCGTTCCACTTCCGCGTTCTGCTCGGCCAGCAACATGGCCTTTTCCTGCAGTTCCTGGTTGGTCTTTTGCAACTCTTCCTGCCGGCTCTGCAATTCCTTCGCCAGCGATTGGGATTGCTTGAGCAAGTCTTCCGTTCGCGTGTTGGCTTCAATCGTATTCAACACGATTCCGATGGATTCCACAAGCTGATCCAGGAACGCTTGATGCGTCGGACTAAACTGGTCGAAGGACGATAGTTCCATGACCGCCTTCACCTGGCCTTCGAAGAGCACCGGCAGCACGATAATGTTCGTTGGTGGCGCCGAGCCGAGACCGGACGTGATTTGCACGTAGTCCGAAGGAGCATTGGTAATCAGGATGCGTTCCTTTTCCACTGCTGCCTGCCCCACCAAACCTTCACCCAGGGAGAATTTGTTGCTGACATTTTTACGGCTGCGGAAGGCATAGCTGGCCAGCAGGCGCAGGTAAGGATCGTTATCATCGCCGCGCATCACGGTCTCTTCCTTTGGCGTTTCCATGATATAGAACACACCATGTTGTGCGGACACCACCGGCGCCAGTTCGGACAGAATCAGCTTGCCGACAGTCAACATGTCCTTCTGGCCCTGGAGCATTCGAGTGAACTTCGCCAGGTTGGTTTTGAGCCAGTCCTGTTCGTTGTTCTTGATCGTGGTGTCCTTCAGGTTGCGAATCATCTCATTGATGTTGTCCTTGAGCGCGGCCACTTCGCCTCGCGCTTCCACCTGAATGGACCGGGTCAAATCACCTTTCGTCACAGCTGTTGCCACGTCAGCGATGGCGCGCACCTGCGTCGTAAGGTTTGCAGCGAGCTGATTAACGTTGTCGGTCAAATCTTTCCAGGTACCGGCGGCACCAGGCACATTCGCCTGTCCGCCCAGTTTTCCTTCGACACCTACTTCACGAGCCACCGTCGTCACCTGATCGGCGAAAATGGCCAGCGTTTCAATCATCCCATTGATCGTATCAGCCAGCTCGGCGATTTCGCCTTTGGCTTCGACCAGCAACTTCCGTTTCAAGTCACCATTGGCGACGGCCGTCACAACCTTCGCAATACCGCGCACCTGGTTCGTCAGGTTACCGGCCATGAAGTTCACGTTATCGGTCAAATCCTTCCAGGTGCCGGAAACACCTTTCACTTCGGCCTGACCACCCAGCTTGCCTTCCGTTCCCACTTCGCGCGCCACACGGGTCACTTCCGAAGCGAAGGAGGAGAGCTGGTCCACCATCGTATTGACGGTGTTTTTCAATTCGAGAATTTCACCTTTGACGTCGACCGTGATCTTCTTGGTCAGGTCACCATTGGCCACCGCCGTCGTCACCGCCGCGATATTACGCACCTGCGAGGTCAGGTTACCGGCCATGAAGTTCACGTTGTCGGTAAGATCTTTCCACGTGCCAGCCAAACCGCGCACGTCAGCCTGGCCACCGAGCTTGCCTTCCGTTCCCACTTCGCGCGCCACACGGGTCACTTCCGAAGCGAACGAGCGCAACTGGTCCACCATCGTATTGATGGTGTCTTTCAATTCGAGAATTTCGCCTTTGACATCCACTGTGATCTTCTTGGACAAGTCGCCATTGGCCACCGCCGTCGTCACCGCCGCGATGTTACGTACCTGCCCAGTAAGGTTGGAAGCCATGGAGTTCACCGAGTCGGTCAAATCCTTCCACGTGCCAGCCACACCTTTCACGTCGGCCTGACCACCCAGTTTTCCTTCGGTTCCTACTTCGCGGGCCACACGGGTCACTTCTGCAGCGAAGGAAGAGAGCTGGTCCACCATCGTATTGATGGTGTTTTTGAGTTCCAAAATTTCACCTTTAACATCGACCGTGATCTTCTTGGACAAGTCACCATTGGCCACCGCCGTCGTCACCGCCGCGATGTTACGTACCTGACCGGTCAGGTTACCGGCCATGGAATTTACGTTGTCGGTCAAGTCCTTCCAGGTGCCGGAAACACCTTTCACGTCGGCCTGGCCACCGAGCTTCCCTTCCGTTCCCACTTCGCGCGCCACACGCGTCACTTCCGAAGCGAAGGAGGAGAGCTGGTCCACCATCGTATTGACGGTAACCTTCAATTCCAGAATTTCCCCTTTGACGTCGACTGTGATCTTCTTGGTCAGGTCACCATTGGCCACCGCCGTCGTGACCGCTGCGATGTTGCGCACTTGTGAAGTCAGGTTACCGGCCATGGAGTTCACCGAGTCGGTCAAATCTTTCCACGTCCCAGCCACACCTTTCACATCCGCCTGGCCACCGAGCTTTCCTTCCGTTCCCACTTCGCGGGCCACACGGGTCACTTCGGCCGCGAAGGAACGGAGCTGATCCACCATCGTATTGATCGTGTCCTTGAGCTGGAGAATTTCGCCTTTGACGTCCACTGTGATCTTCTTGGACAAGTCACCGTTCGCCACCGCGGTAGTCACTTCAGCGATGTTACGCACCTGGCCGGTGAGGTTGGAGGCCATGGAGTTCACCGAGTCGGTCAAATCCTTCCACGTGCCAGCCACACCTTTCACATCCGCCTGGCCACCGAGCTTTCCTTCCGTTCCCACTTCGCGCGCCACACGGGTCACTTCGGAAGCAAACGAACGGAGCTGGTCCACCATCGTATTAATGGTGTCTTTGAGCTGCAGAATTTCCCCTTTGACGTCCACCGTAATCTTCTTGGACAAGTCACCATTGGCGACTGCAGTCGTCACGTCAGCGATATTACGCACCTGACCGGTCAGGTTGCCGGCCATGGAATTCACCGAGTCGGTCAAATCCTTCCATGTTCCAGCCACACCTTTCACATCTGCCTGTCCGCCCAGTTTTCCTTCCGTTCCCACTTCGCGGGCCACACGGGTTACTTCCGCTGCGAAGGAGGAGAGCTGATCCACCATCGTGTTAATGGTGTTTTTCAATTCCAAAATTTCGCCTTTGACGGACACGGTAATCTTTTTCGACAAGTCACCATTGGCGACAGCCGTGGTCACGTCAGCGATGTTACGTACTTGCGAGGTCAGGTTACCGGCCATGGAGTTCACCGAGTCGGTCAAATCCTTCCACGTTCCAGCCACACCTTTCACATCGGCCTGGCCACCGAGCTTCCCTTCCGTTCCCACTTCGCGCGCCACACGGGTCACTTCAGCCGCGAAGGAGCGGAGCTGGTCCACCATCGTATTGATCGTGTCCTTGAGCTGCAGAATTTCCCCTTTGACATCGACTGTGATCTTCTTGGATAAGTCACCATTGGCGACAGCAGTCGTCACGTCAGCGATGTTACGCACCTGGCCGGTGAGGTTGGAGGCCATGGAGTTCACCGAGTCGGTCAAATCCTTCCACGTGCCAGCGACACCACGCACTTGCGCCTGACCGCCCAGCTTCCCTTCCGTTCCCACTTCGCGCGCCACACGGGTCACTTCCGCTGCGAAAGATGAGAGTTGATCCACCATCGTGTTAATGGTGTTTTTCAATTCCAAAATTTCACCTTTGACATCGACCGTGATCTTTTTGGACAAGTCACCATTCGCCACGGCTTTCGTCACGTCCGCGATGTTACGCACCTGACCGGTCAGGTTACCGGCCATGAAGTTCACGTTGTCGGTCAAATCCTTCCACGTTCCAGCCACGCCTTTGACCTGCGCCTGGCCGCCGAGCTTCCCTTCCGTTCCCACTTCGCGCGCCACACGCGTCACTTCCGAAGCGAAGGAGGAGAGCTGGTCCACCATCGTATTGATGGTGTTTTTCAATTCCAAAATTTCGCCTTTGACGGACACGGTAATTTTCTTGGACAAGTCGCCATTGGCAACGGCCGTCGTCACGGCGGCGATGTTACGCACCTGTGCCGTCAGGTTACCGGCCATGAAGTTCACCGAGTCGGTCAAATCCTTCCACGTTCCCGAGACACCTTCCACTTTTGCCTGGCCGCCCAATTCTCCTTCCGTTCCCACTTCGCGCGCCACACGCGTCACTTCAGATGCAAACGAACGGAGCTGGTCCACCATCGTATTGATGGTATCTTTCAGTTCCAAAAATTCACCTTTGACGTCCACCGTGATCTTCTTGGTCAAGTCGCCATTGGCCACCGCGGTCGTCACTGTGGCGATGTTACGCACCTGGCTCGTGAGGTTGGAGGCCATCAAATTCACGTTATCGGTGAGATCCTTCCAAGTACCGGCGACACCTTTGACGCGGGCTTGACCACCGAGTTTTCCCTCAGTTCCCACTTCGCGCGCCACACGCGTCACTTCGGATGCAAACGCGCCGAGCTGATTCACCATCGTATTGACCGTTTTGGCAGTACGAAGAAATTCGCCCTCGAGCTTGCGGCCTTCGGTTTCCGTCGCCATGTTCTGGGAAAGGTCGCCCTTGGCCACAGCACCGATCACACGGGCCGTTTCGCTAATGGGATGTACCAGGCAACTAATCAAGGTGTTAACCGAGTCAACACGCTCTTTCCAGGCTCCGCTGACATCCGTGAAGGTCAGGCGCTCGGAAATCTTCCCTTCTTTGCCGACGACATGGCTGATGCGGCTGAGATCATGAGTGGAACGATCCATGATTTCGGCCAGATCATTAAATGTATCCGCCACTTTTCCAGCCAGGCCGGTCCATTCCACAGGTAAACGCGCAGTAAAATCCCCCTTCTTCAGCGCATTCAAAGCTGCCAGAACCGATTTGGTATCCAGATCGTCCTTCTGGGCCGGTTGAACCGCTGCCTGAGCTCTCAAATTGAGTCGGGCCATTCGGCTCTTCGCTAAACGAGCCTTCACCCCTTTGGCTTTACTCCCGTGGAGTGGCTTATTCGGGCCGTTTCCCTCACCATCTGCTTTACTTCCGGTGCCATTGATTTGCACAGGCTCTTCGTTCATGGAAGGGGAGTGATTCTTTTTCATTGTGTGGTCAGGTCCTGGGGAGCGAGGTTAAGACAAAGAAATCGACGGAGCAGCAAACTGCTCTGAGAGGTAGAAGGTCGCTTTCTTTTATAGTACATCACTAAAACAGCTTTAGGTTCAGGATATTAAATAAAGGCACTAGGGCAAAACCCGATATGGGGTGTTCACCCACCGCGATAGTAATAATCTCCCGAAAAAGCACGATAATGCAAAAAATATTTTACTGTTTTACCGGGGTCGCGGGTTTTATTCCATTGCGCGGGTTGCACTGGGCCAGCCATGCTTATAGAATCCCTCCATGCGAATTGATCCCCATCAGTCGTTAATCCTGTTTTATGTCTGGTTGGCTATCGGAACATCTCCTCTCTTCGCCTCCGATAAAACGGATGCGCCCAGGCAACCGCAACCGGTTTACGAAACGCGGAAGATTCACGATTCGGACGGCATTGGCAAGTTCTACCAGGGACGTGAAATCGCCCACGTCATGGGCCATGAAGGCTCCAACTGGCTTGAACGCCCCGAACGCGAGCAGGAAGAGAAACCTTCCCTGGCCATCGAAGCATTAAAACTGAAGCCGGGCGAAGCCGTAGCCGACATTGGCGCCGGCACTGGCTATTATACCCGCCGGTTGGCTCAGAAAGTGGGAACCAATGGCGTTGTATTTGCCGTTGATATCCAACCGGAAATGTTGGAAATGCTCACCAATAAAATGACCAGGATGGATATACACAATGTAAAACCTGTTCTTGGCACGATCACTGACCCCAGGTTACCTGTTAACTCAACCGATCTCATCCTGATGGTGGATGTCTACCACGAATTTGATCATCCCTACGAAATGACCGAAGCCATGATCAAGGCGCTTAAGCCCGGCGGCCGCATAGTTTTCGTGGAGTTTCGAGGCGAAGACCCGAGTGTTCCAATCAAAAAGGTTCATAAAATGACCGAAGCCCAGGTTCGAAAAGAAATGGCTGCGTTCCCGCTGGAATGGGTGGAAACCTCGGAAGTCTTACCGATCCAACACATCATTGTATTTCGCAAAAAGTAAACCGTGATCCTGATCGGTGACCGCGCTGTTCCTGCTTGAACTGAAACGTGCGATAAATCGGCACTGTTCAGCTCAGCCACTTAACACAGAAATAAAATTTCCTGAACACAAATCTCAACGTGCCGTAACATGAATCGCCCGGCAACCAGCAAATCGCCGCCGGGCGAGGTTGCCAACATCTCAGTTCCTTGCGTCTAAGTAACTCTGCACCTCCTCCTCCAATGCACCCAGACTCTCAACCAGCAGAACGTACGACCCAACTCAATCCTCCTAACAGCACTCTCCGCATTCGTAATCCCTCCATCATGTCCAAATGCTATAACTCCCACACCACTCCATTGGGCCCCGCATTGATCACAGGTGTGTTACCAATCCTTGCCTGTTGGCCGCCGCTCGCGTGAATGTGACCGCAAACTACCAACTTCGGCTTAAGCTTGACCACCGCATCGCGCACCGCCGTGCTGCCCAGATTCTCTCCTGACGCTGCAACATCAACCGCGCCTTTCGGTGGCGAGTGCGACACCAACACCGCTCCTGCCGGGCAGCCAGCCAACAATCTCGTGGCATCAGCTTCGGAAAAATCCCAACTCCATGCACCAAATGGCGTGATCGGAATTCCACCACCAATCCCAAAAAATGGTACCCCTTCAATCTCATGGCTGTTTCCATGCAACACGCGCGCCTGCGGCCACGACTCACAAGCCGCAACCAACTCTTCCAAAGATTCATTATTCCCCGGCACCACCACTGCAGGACACTTGATCTCGCGCAGAATTGGAATACACGCTGAAACATTCCTCCGCGCACTCCCAAAATCTCCTGCGCCGATGACGACATCCATCCCTTCAGACATTTGCACCAACCGCCGTGCCGCCGCTGTGTTTGCGTGCAGATCGCTGAAAAGCAGTAGTTTCACTCTTCAATTGTATGAAAGAACCTTTCGCTGCCAAGGTAGGAAATTTGCTGCCAGGTTAAAGCTCAGAAAATTTCACTTCATATACAAATTACACCACGACCGGTGTCTATCTTCACAAAGGGCAAACAAAAGACTGGAACAATATGGGTAGAAAAAGCACCGAAGGTCCACTGCCAGGGAATGACTCCAGCCATCGCACTGTCATCTTTCTGATCCTGAGCTGTGCACTTTTTTTGTTCATCGGCATCTGGCTCAAGTTACGTCACAACCGCATAGCCACCGATGTCGCCCAAACTTCCAGCCATGAATCATTTTCCCCAAAATCCTCCGGCCTCATACATCCCCCCTTACCCCATTCTTCATCGACCTCAAAACCCGCGATTCCCCCGGAAGAAATCGTCGCCAGCAAAGTCATCCAGTTCGCCCGCAACCGCCGTGCGATTGCCGAGGCTATGGGCCGTCGTGACAAAATGGAAATGCCCGACGAAGTAAAACGGTTCTTCGCTGCCGCCGAGGACGGTCGTTGGGAGGAACTCGATGTCATCTTTAAATCTCTGCGCGACGTAAGGGACCACAAGCTGGGTCTCCGCGACAATCCACTTTCTGTGGCCCTTCCCACCTTTTGGCCGGCTGTTCTCGATACCTACGGCGTTGCCGAAGCTGCTCACAGCTGGCCTGCACAAAAGCTCCTCGACTATGGCCAGGATGTGCTTGGCTCACTGCGTCCAGATATGGTTTACGTCGGCGGCACCGATCCCGGCCGCTGGATACCCACTCTCCTGAACGAAACCAGTGAAGGCGAGCATCACATTGTCCTCACCCAAAACGGCCTCGCTGCCGGCGATTACCTCGATTATCTCGATTTCCAATATCACGACCGCTTCTCGACGCTAACCGCGGAGGACTCTAAAAATGCCTTCCAGGATTATCTCACAGATGTACAAAAACGCTTGCAGCATGATCAACAATTTCCCAACGAACCCAAACAAGTCCGCCCCGGTGAGAACATCAACATCACCGATGGACGCACCGCAGTTTCAGGCCAGGATGCAGTGATGGCAGTAAACGAAAGACTTCTGCAAATGCTCCTCGAAAAAAATCCCAACCTCTCCTTTGCCCTGGAAGAATCTTTTCCATTGAAATCCACCTACGCTGACGCAACGCCCCTTGGCCCTCTCATGGAACTCCGCGCGCAGGATGCTCAAACCACTTTTACCGCTGAACGCGCAACTCAGACCCTCGATTATTGGAACGCCGCCACGCAAAAATTGCTCTCAGACCCCGAAGCTTCCGGCTCATCCGACACCATGAAGACCTATTCTCATGATGCCGTCGCCCAGGCCAATCTCCTTGCCGCTCACAATTTCGACGCTGAAGCCGAACAAGCGTATCACCTCGCCAACCAGCTTTGGCCTGAGAATCCCGAGCCAGTCAGCGCTCTCTCAGAAATCCTGTTCCAGAATGGCCACCCCGAAGAAGCCCGCCAACTCATCGACGATTTTATGCGCAATCATCCTGACGCCCGCCCCGGCATGGAAAAACTCCGAGGAAGCAGCACAACAGAAAAACCTAATTAACAGGTCACGCAGCGCCAACAAGCAATAAATTAGATTCTCTGGCGTCCTCACTTATTTTTTCTTCGCGACACCGGCTTCCTCGTTTTTGAGTTGCCACAGATCCTTTCGCACGACAGGCGGAGGATCAATTAACTGGATTTTACGATGAAAGAGTCCAGCTAGTTTCACTGCACAATCCTGCATCCTGCTCGTGAAGGTCGGCGGATCGCCCAGCACCATGCCCCAGGTCCACACTTCGCCATCACGTGTCACAGCAACTCCAATCGGTTCGTGATGGCCGGGCGCAGCCGCATGCGCGGCGCCAGCAGTGTAAGCCACTACATCCTTTGGTAACTCGACGCGCCTGAACTGTACCGGCTTGTAGGGCGGACGCGGGCCGTTGGGTTGGGAATCAGAGGCGTCCATGAACCAAAACGAACCGTCCTTCTTTGTCAGTCCAGAGCACCACCACCCCAATCCGCAGGTGGAAATGCCGCGCCAATCACCATCGGTTCCGATACGCAAGGGCGTTATTACGCCCGGCGCCTGGTTCGTCACACCAGTATAGGCATCTGCATTCCGTCCCCAGGTCCATAGCGTCCCATCCGATTTGATGGCGAAAACCGTATTCACACCAAAGCCCACATCCAACCAGTTGGTGTCTGGCGAAACGCGGATCGGAACCAAAAATGCGTTGCTTCCCTGGGGAAATGCAGGATCCGGATTTTCTCCCCAATACCAGAGACTGCCATCGGATTGCTGTGCCACGACCTCCAGAATCCCGCTCCAAACCTTGATCCAGTTCGTGCTGGAGCCCACTTGCACAGGTACCAGGCTATTGCTTGTTGAACCATTTCCCAACTGCCCGGCCCAATTGACACCCCATGCCCACAACGTCCCATCCTTTTTTAACCCGACCGAATGCCCACCACCCGCCACCGCCTGCTTCCAATTGTTCCCCGGAGCTGCTGGAACTGGAATTTTTGACATCGGATTGGTTTTCCCGGCTGTCCCCACTCCAAACTGCCCGTGGAGGTTCTCACCCCAAGCCCACAACGTCCCGTTTGATTTGATGGCCAGATTACGGGCTGCCGATGAACTGATGCCGACCCAATCGTTATCATTGCCAATGCGCTGCAAGTGCGTTTGCTTGCTTACCTTTCCCAAGCCGAGCACCGGCCATCCCAAAAAGTCTGTCCCCCACGACCACAGGCTGCCATCCGAAGCCAGGATGATTCCATGCACTTCGCCTAGGCTGATCGCGGGAGTGCCCTTCCCCACCGGCAATCTCAGTCCGCCGTTTCGCAGAGAAATATTAATTATGAGAACAAGGAAGATCACCAAGAGAGCGATCACGAACACGATGCGGCGTTTCCTCATTCCAGAAGCATGCCGAATCTGTCGCAAAAAATCGACAATTACTATCGTTCCCTCATGGTCAACCGTTCGGCCAAAGTTCCCGAGTGCAACTCCAGCTTATGCCCATCCGGGTCCAGAAAATAAAACGAACCGGCGCGTTCCGACTCCTGCCATTCCGCCACACCCGCTCTCAACAATTTCTCCTTCAACACCGGCAAACCATCCTTCGACACACTCAACGCCAGATGTGTGTACTCCGGCAATGGCCCCGACCGGACATTTTCATCCACCACCAACGCGAGCCAAAATGTCCCCGCCTCCAGATACGCCGAATGCCCCTTCCGCATCCACACTTCAAAACCTAACAAATCCGAGTAAAACGCCACTGACCTCTCCAGGTCCTTCACTGAAAGCGTGACGTGATTAATACCGCAAACATTTTCCATGAATCAGCAGTTGCTTCGGACGTTTCTTAATAATAATTCGCGGAAGGTTTCTTCAGCACCAGATACAAATGGAGCCTCATAAGTTAGCAGGATACAGGTTTCAGGATGACGAATAACCGCCTGGCCAAAAAATGCATCTTTGGTTCTCGTCTCAGCTAAAATGGTCCAGCACGGAAAAACGCAGGCCGCCCTATCCTCATCCAGGGCCTTTACAACATTCAAATCCGGATGCGAGGCTGCATTTAGTGCTGACCGCAATGCGTTTTGAAAAATGGATTCCGAATGCTGCTTTTGTTCCTTCCCAAGCCCGTTGCCAACAATTCTGTAAGCCGACACGATCACTTCTTCGCGCTTCGGACTATGCAGCACCAACCGCGTGCCGTCTGTCGAGGAAACCCAGGTCTCCGGCAATTCAAGAGCTAATGCTGAGCCAATCATTATCATTTTCGTAACGATGAACCGTCTTCCTTTAAATCATTATCAGTTTGCCTCGTTCGAATCAAAACCTGAAAAGAAAAACCGGAAGTCATTGCTGACCTCCGGTTTTTTCTGATTACTGCTTGCTAAACGACTTTAGGATTTGCTTCTGATGCGGTTCGTACCGCAAGTTCTCAACCTACTGTTTGAGAGTAATATTGTTCACCACTTCTTTGACGTTTGGAACGGCTTTGGCAATGTCTCCCGCAGCACTCTTTTGAGCCGCTGTATCCACAAAGCCACTCAACTGCACCGTCCCTTTCATGGTGGCAACCTTCACATCCGAGAACTTGTATTCCGTATTATTTGAAAGTGCCTTTTTAACATTCGCAGTAAGTGTCGTATCATCCACAGCTTCGCCAACTGTCCTATCGGTTGGGGTGACAACGACCGTGTTGGTATCGACGCTACTCGCAGTTTGATTATCCTTGTTGCAACCAGTCGCTGCCACGAATGGCAAGGCACTCAGGAAGGCGATAACGCCAAATACTTTTACTGACTCGAGCTTTTTTGCAGTTGTGTCTTTCATAAGTCTTTTAGTTTTTACGGTTATTCTCGACGCCTTCATCATTCCCCACACCTGAAACCTTGCGCAGTCTCCCGCACAATGTCCTTTAAAGCGTGGACCATGCCAGAACTTCTGAGCAGAACCGGCAAAAAGGTATCCGCTCCTAATTTACAGGACCTTACAAAAATCTGTATAGGTTCAACTCCCCAGCAAAAGCTCTCCCCGACAATAAATATCGTGGCATGTCTTCCGTTTCTCCCCGTGGAAAATGCAATGTCCTCAATCGTCCCTGTGTGCAAGTTGCAACCCAGCCTGCTCTTTCAAATCACCGCCTGCCCTGCCCATCCTTCGTGCTTCGAGCAAGCACTTCACGATTCCTCTCAAAACAAAAAACCGGAAGCCATTGCTGACTTCCGGTTCAGTTAATTTTTTTCGGTGTTTTTCTGCTTAGAACTTGCCGCCGTAGATGGCGTTCTTTCCGAGCAACTGCTCAATACGGAGCAATTGATTGTATTTCGCCACGCGATCCGTGCGGCTCAAGGAGCCGGTCTTGATCTGGCCGGCATTGGTTGCAACAGCGATGTCAGCAATCGTCGCATCTTCCGTTTCACCGGAGCGATGGCTGATAACCGCGGTGTAACCGTTTTCCTTTGCGAGTTCGACGGCATCCAATGTTTCGGTGAGGGAACCAATCTGATTCACTTTCACGAGAATGGAATTCGCCACGCCCTGGTCGATGCCCTTGCGCAGGAACTTCACGTTGGTGACGAACAGATCGTCTCCGACGAGTTGCACCTTGTCACCGAGTTTGTCGGTGAGCTTCTTCCAGTTCGTCCAATCACCTTCGGCGCATCCGTCTTCGATGCTGACGATCGGATACTTCGCGCAAAGTTCAGCATAGAAATTCACCAGTTCATCGCCGGTCAACTTGCGTCCGCTGCTCTTCTTGAAGACGTAATTGCCATTGCCAGTGTAAAACTCGGAACTGGCGACGTCGAGTGCGAGGAAGATTTGTTTGCCGGCCTTGTAGCCCGCATCCTTCGTGGCTTGCAGAATCGTTTCCAGCGCAGCCTCGGCACTGTCGAGCTTCGGCGCAAAACCACCTTCGTCACCGACGGCAGTGGACAAGCCCTTCTTCTTCAACACTGATTTCAGCGCGTGGAAAATTTCCGTGATGGCGCGCAGCCCTTCCGAAAAAGTATTAAAACCTTTCGGGA
This sequence comes from Pedosphaera parvula Ellin514, assembly GCF_000172555.1. NCBI lineage: Bacteria > Pseudomonadati > Verrucomicrobiota > Pedosphaerae > Pedosphaerales > Pedosphaeraceae > Pedosphaera > Pedosphaera parvula. The sequence goes on along the minus strand of NZ_ABOX02000021.1, from coordinate 43,378 downwards.
TGATCATGAATTCCTGGAAATCGATCGGCGCGTCCGAGTGGGCGCCACCATTGATGACATTCGCCATTGGGACCGGCAACACCTTGGCATTGGGTCCGCCCAGGTAACGAAACACTGGTTGACCGAGAGCCGCAGCAGCAGCCTTCGCGTTCGCGAGTGAAACTGCCAGGATGGCATTCGCGCCCAGCTTCGACTTGGTTTCCGTGCCGTCGAGTTCCAGCATGATGCGATCCACCGTCAATTGATCGAGAGCATCAACACCTTCGAGTTCGGGCAGAATCTTGTCCGTGACGTTCTTGACCGCCTTGCTGACACCTTTGCCGAGGTAACGCTTCGCATCACCATCGCGAAGTTCGAGCGCTTCATGCTCGCCAGTGCTGGCGCCGGATGGAACCGCGGCGCGACCGGCTGCGCCGCCTTCGAGGAGAACATCAACTTCAACCGTGGGATTGCCGCGGGAGTCGATGATCTCGCGGGCCTGAATGTCTAGAATCGTTGTCATAAATAAAATTGAGGGGGCATGATAAGTGCAGCTAAACCTGAGTCAAGCGCAGGCTTGATGCTCCGGAATGGCCTCTGATTACAAATAACGATTGCCTTCACCTGAAAACTTCGGTCTCCAAAGGTTGGAAAGCCAGCGGTAAATAATTGGAAATTAAGGTTGATCACGCAGTGAGACGGATATTTTAATAGGCCTCCGTATGCCAGAAGCAAATCCAAGCATCGCCTATTTAACCGTCAAAATCTCACCCGAGGGAGTTTCGGAGGTTCACAATGGGCGGATAGCTGTCTTTCTGCGCAAGTCAGAGATTGACCGTATGGTACTGACCTCTGGCAGCGGAGCAGAAAATCCGATTCCGCAGCTTATCCTCAGTGTGGTTTTGCTTGCCATTGGCGCTTTCGGAATTATTCCACTGTTGGCAGGAAACTTTACCATGCTCCGGATCAAGTTTGGCTTTGGCGTTTTCGGCCTGATTGGGGCCTGGCTGGTTTGGGAAGCTTTAAGGAAGCAAACCTATCTGCTAATCCAAACGCGCTCGACCAAACGCAAGTTATTCTTCAAGGGAACCATAGAGCCCGAAGCCCTGGCAAAATTTCTCAAGTCAGCGGAGACAGATTTTGGATATGCCGTTGATTCCCATCATCGCCTTCCACCAGTAACCTGATCAACTCTCCGCCCTGACCGGATTGTAGAGTCTCCTCAACTAAGCCGGCTAACTGCTGCCTGATATTACGCAGCGTCCACTCCTGCCTAAGGTGTTCACCCACTTTCTAGCAGGCACTTTCACTCCTTATCATGCATCCTCGAAAGGCCGGAGAGTCTGTAACATGAAACTAAACGATCCGCCTCCTGGCTTCTGAACAGGATGGCGGCACCCGGCCCAGAAGTACATATATATGAATAATTTCGCGAGCCTGACTGAAGGTGCAAATCAAAAGCTCGAGTTGTTGGATTTTTTATTGGACGAAGAGGGTATTGGGGGGAATGAACAAAAATCCATTTCGCGACGGGCAAATCCGGATGAATATCCCCTCTCCTTTTCACAGAAACGTCTTTGGTTCCTGGATCAGTTGGAACCTGGCCCTCATTACAACGATCACTTCCACCTGCGCATTCAAGGTCCGCTCAACCCGGCATTCCTTCAGAAAAGCCTTGATGAAATCGTACGACGTCATGAAGTTTTGCGCGCCAGCTTCGTTGTTCAAAATGGCGAACCTGCTCAACGCATCGCACCTTCCTTAACTGTAGCCCTTCCGTTCGTGGATCTTAGCGCCATTCCAGAGTCCCTCCGCATGCAGGAGGCTACCCGCATCGCTGTGGAAGATGGCAAGGTTTTGTTCGACCTGGGCAATGGCCCGGTGTTCCGCGCGCAGTTGGTTCGCCTGGACGAAAGCGATCACCTGCTTCTGTTGACGCTGCATCATATCGCAATTGATGGCTGGTCACGGGGTGTATTCCTGAAGGAACTCACCGCCCTTTATGAGGCATTCAATGCCAGCCAACCCTCGCCACTGGCTCCACTCGCCATCCAATACGCAGACTTTGCCGCCTGGCAGCAGCAATTCGTGCAGGAGGAGGCGTTGGTCAGGCAGCTTGCTTACTGGAAACAGCAACTTACCGGGGCACCGGCCTTGCTGGAATGGCCCACAACCTTTCCTCGTCCCGCAATTCAAAGCTTTCGTGGCGCACGCAAGCCCATTCGGATTCCGAAGGCTACATCGCAAGGCCTTGCGACGCTGGGCAAGCAGGAAGGCTGCACGCTTTTCATGACCTTGCTCGCGGCCTTTCAAGTCCTCGCCGGACGCTACACCGGCCAGGAAGACATCGTTGTCGGTTCCCCCATTGCCAATCGCAATCGCGTCGAGATTGAAGGTCTTATCGGCTATTTTTTAAACACGCTGGTGCTGCGCACCAAACTTTCCGGCAATCCAACATTTCGTGAAGTGATGTCTCAGGTTCGCGAAGTTTCCCTGGCTGCGTACGCCAACCAGGACGTGCCTTACGAAAAACTAGTCGAGGAACTCCACCCAGCCCGTGATCAAAGTCACAATCCAGTCTTCCAGGTAATGTTCATTTTTCAGAACGCTCCGGCTCCGGCGTTAAGGACCAAAGAACTTGTCATCAGCCCGTTTGAAATCGATGCCGGCATTTCCAAATTTGATCTGACTTTCAACCTCGAGGAATCCCCCGAAGGCATCTTCGGCTGGATTGAATATGCCACCGACTTGTTTGACCATGCCGCGATCGACCGATTGATCGGGCATTACCAAACTCTACTCACCACCGCTGTGCGGGAACCGAATCTTCCCATCGCCCAATTACCAATCCTAACACCCTCTGAAAAGCAGCAACTGTTCACAGAATGGAACGACACGCTCACCGATTATCCGCGAAATATTTGCATCCACCAGTTGTTTGAGGCCCAGGCAGCTCGCAACCCGCATTCCATGGCGGTGATATGTGGGGACTCCCAACTCACCTATGAGCAGGTAAACAAGCGGGCCAACCAACTTGCCCGGCATTTGCAATCGCTCGGAGTGTGTCCCGGAAAACTCGTGGCGATATGCGTCGAACGCTCAGCCGAGATGGTTATTGGCCTGCTCGGTATTCTCAAGGCTGGTGGCACTTATGCCCCGCTGGATCCAGCACTTCCCAGGGAGCGTCTGCAATTCATTCTACAAGATGCAGAGGCCAGTGTGGTGTTGACTCAAAGCGATCTCGTTCCCGATTTGAAGGAGCTTTTTGGTTCCGGTCCGATGAGTCCAACTCCGGTCTTACTGGATTCCAACGAAGGCGTCGCCACCTATTCCAGCGAGAACCTGCAAAGCAGCGCCGCTGCCGGAGATGTGGCTTACGTGATTTATACTTCAGGTTCCACCGGAAAACCCAAGGGTGTTGAAATCTCCCATCGCGCCGTCGTGAACTTTTTGGATTCAATGTCCCGCGAACCCGGCCTGACGGAAACGGACACCCTGCTCGCCGTCACCACGCTATCGTTTGATATCGCAGGACTGGAGTTATGGCTGCCGCTCACCTGTGGTGCCAAGGTTGTCATCGCCACCCGCGAGGTCACCCTGGATGGCAAACAGCTTGCCAGCCTGCTCGACCATGGTGGTGTCACCATCATGCAAGCCACACCCACGACTTGGCGTTTGCTGTTGGCCTCCGGTTGGAAAGGCAATCCCGGGCTCAGGATTCTTTGCGGCGGCGAAGCCTGGTCCTCTGAACTTGCAAATCAACTGCATGGCAAATGCGCATCGCTTTGGAATATGTATGGTCCAACCGAAACCACCATCTGGTCGGCCGCATCCAAGGTTGAGCCCGGTGATGAAGTGTTCATCGGTGCTCCCATCGCGAACACACAGTTTTACGTTCTGGATCGCAATCTGCAACCGGTCCCCATCGGTGTGCCGGGTGAACTATGGATTGGCGGTGAAGGACTCGCCCGGGGCTATCTCAAACGCCCCGAGTTAAGCCTGGAAAAATTCCTGCCCAATCCGTTCACCGACGAATCTGGAGCGCGCATGTATCGCACCGGCGATCTTGTGCGTTACCGTATGGATGGCAAAATCGAGTTTCTCGGTCGAATGGATTATCAGGTAAAAATCCGGGGCTTCCGCATAGAACTCGGTGAAATTGAATTGCTGCTCACCCAGCTTCCCACAGTGGTCCACGCGGTGGTCATCGCGCGCGAGGACACACCCGGTGATAAACGTCTGGTCGCCTACGTGGTGTCCAGAGACTCGGCCGCATCAAACAGCAGTGAGCTGCGCGATTATTTAAAGTCCAAACTTCCGGATTACATGGTTCCGTCCGCATTCGTGTTTCTCCCTGCCCTGCCGCTGACGCCGAACGGGAAGATTGATCGCCAAGCCCTGCCTGCACCGGAGCAGAATCGTCCTGAAGCCACCTCAATCTTCCTCGCACCACGCACACAGGTGGAGGAAACAATTGCCGCAATCTGGACGAAGGTCCTGCGGTTGGAAAAAGTGGGTGTGAACGACAGCTTTTTCGATCTCGGCGGCCACTCGCTGCTTATGGTGCAGGTGCACGCCAGGCTTTGTGAAGAGCTGAAGATCAACATCTCCATCGTGAGATTATTTCAATACCCAACCATCGGTTCACTGGCCCGGTATTTGAGCCAGGCTGCCACGGAATCCAAGCCGTTGCAGAAGGACCAGGATCGCGTCCGTTTGCAAAAGGAATCGTTCGCGCGCCGGCGGCCCGCAAACCGAAAATAATTTATGACAGAATCGAGTCTTGAAGGGATTGCCATTATTGGCATGGCAGGCCGTTTTCCTGGCGCCGCCAACATCCCCGAATTTTGGAAAAACCTCGTGAATGGAGTCGAATCCATCACCACCTTTACCGAAGCTGAACTGGCTGCCTCCGGTATGGATGTAACCGAACTCCGAAAGTCTCCCGGTTATGTGGCCTCTCGGGGAGTGTTGAAGGATGCCGAATACTTTGACGCCAACTTCTTTGGCATGAATCCAAAGGAGGCGGAAGTGACCGACCCGCAACAACGACTGTTTCTCGAAGCCTCCTGGGAAGCACTGGAGGACGCGGGTTACGATGCCGGGAGGTTTACTGAAGTCATTGGCGTGTATGCCGGCATGGGCAACAGCTCCTATCTGTGGAACAACGTCCAACCCCGCCCGGATCTGGTTGACTCGGTCGGTGAAATGGTCGCCATGATGGGCAATGAAAAAGATTTCCTGGCGAGCCGGGTTGCCTTCAAATTGAACTTGAAAGGCCCTGCAATCAGCGTCAACACCGCCTGTTCCACGTCACTGGTGGCGGTGTGCCAGGCGTGCCATAGCCTGCTCAATTATCAATGTGACCTGGCGCTTGCCGGCGGTATCTCAATCACTTTTCCACAGAAGCGCATTTTCCACTTTCAGGAGGGAGGCATCGTTTCGCCCGATGGGCATTGCCGCGCTTTCGATGCGCAAGCCCAAGGCACTGTCTCCAGCGATGGCCTGGGTATCGTGGTGTTAAAACGTCTGGCTGAGGCATTGCAGGATGGCGACCAGATTTACGCCGTTATCAGGGGAGTTGGTCTGAATAATGATGGCTCGTCGAAAGGCAGTTTTTCGGCCCCGAGTGTCGATGGCCAGGCTGATGCAATCACCCAGGCGCAGACATTCGCAGGATTCGATCCTGCCACAATTTCTTATGTTGAGGCTCACGGCACCGGCACCCCGCTCGGAGACCCGATTGAGATCACCGGTCTCACACAGGCATTCCGCACCGGCACGGATCAAAAGCAATTCTGCGCCATCGGGTCGGTGAAAACGAACATCGGACATCTGGATACCGCTGCCGGTGTGGCCGGGTTGATCAAGACTGCACTCGCTCTTAAGAATAAACAGATTCCTCCAAGCTTGCATTATGCGCGGGCGAATCCTCGAATCGATTTTGAGAACAGTCCTTTCTATGTGAATTCCACTCTAACCGAATGGAAGGCTGGCGCGACTCCCAGGCGAGCCGGAGTCAGTTCCTTCGGTTTAGGCGGCACCAATGCTCACGTCGTGCTTGAAGAAGCTCCAGTGACAGAACCTTCAAGTCCCTCTCGCGAATGCCAACTCCTGGTTCTTTCCGCCAAAACCGATTCTGCGCTGAATGCGGCGACCTCCAGTCTGGCTGCCTGCCTCGAAGCAAATCCGCTCCTCAACGTCGCGAATGCAGCTTTTACGCTGCAGACCGGTCGTGCTGTGCTGAACCATCGCCGAGCCCTGGTCTGCCGGAATGGAGCAGATGCCGCTGCCGCACTGAAGTTGCTGGATTCGAAGCGTGTCTTCACTCAGCACAGCGAAGTCAAGGATGCACCTGTTGTTTTCATGTTTCCGGGACAGGGCGCGCAGTACGTGAACATGGGCTCAGAACTCTATCGCACCGAACCGGTTTTCAGGGATGAAGTCGATGCGTGTTCCAAGGTGCTCCAACCCCTGATTGGACTGGATTTGCGTCAGGTGCTTTTTCCACAACCGGAACAAGTCCAGTCCGCCGAAGAACTATTGATTCAGACCCGTATCACCCAGCCCGCCTTGTTCGTCATCGAATACGCCCTGGCAAAACTTTGGATGTCCTGGGGCATCAAACCTCAGGCAATGATCGGTCATAGCGTGGGTGAATATGTGGCGGGCTGCATTGCCGGAGTATTCACATTGCAGGAAGCCCTGGTGCTGGTGGCAAGCCGCGCGCACCTGGTCCAGGCGCAACCCGGCGGTTCAATGCTCGCGGTGCGGTTGCCCGAAAAAGACGTATTGCCCATGCTGGGCAGTGAACTCTCCATCGCGGCGATTAATTCCCCTTCCCTGTGCGTTGTGTCCGGACCGTATTCTGCCATCGAACAGTTCGAAGCTGCGTTGAAGGAAAAAGGCATTGCCGGCAAGCGACTCAATACTTCCCATGCATTTCATTCCTCGATGATGGATCCAGTAATTGGACCGTTCACCGAGCTGCTGAAAAAAGTTCTGCTCAAGGAGCCCGCCATTCCTTATGTGTCCAATGCCACTGCGAAATGGATTACCACCGCTCAGGCCGTCGATCCTCATTACTGGGCGGCCCACGTGCGGCAGGCTGTCCGCTTTGCCGATGGTGTCGCCGAATTGCTGCGGAATCCGCAAGCCATACTCCTGGAGGTTGGCCCGGGCACTACGCTGACCAACCTGGCCCGGCAACACCCTGCAAAATCGTCTGAGCAGAGCGTGGTCGCCTCATTGACCGGTACCAAAGGGCAGGAAATACCATCCATGCTCAACGCACTCGGCAGACTCTGGCTGGCCGGTGCATCAGTGGATTGGAATGGTTTTTACCAGCAGGAAAAACGCCACCGGGTGACTCTGCCCACCTACCCATTCGAAAGAAAACGTTTTTATGCGGAACCTGCCCGGCGCGTCCGCACTCAAATCGCATTGGAAATTACAAGCAACGCTGACGAGACTGAAATTCGGGCCGCTGAGTCACCCGCCGATATCACCGCCGCGACGCTCACCCGAAAGGACCGGATCATCGGCCAGTTATTGTCTCAACTGCAGGAACTCTCTGGTGCAAACCTGACCGGCCTGGCTCCGTCAACAAGTTTTGCCGAACTGGGTTATGACTCCTTGTTTCTTGCCCAGCTTAGCCAGAACCTTCAAAAGAAGTATGGTGTCAAAGTCACCTTCCGGCAGCTTTCAGAGCAGTTCTCCACCCTTGACACCTTGGCCGCCTACCTCGACAGCCAAATGCCGGCAGATGCCTCGCCGACACTACAACCGGTTGCCGCCAGGACATCGTTCGATCAGAAAGCCATCTCTCAGGATAGGTCATGGCAAACGCTCTTAAAAGCCAAGCAGGCGCAGCTGGTGGCTTTGACCAAAGAAGTGGAAATGCTGCAACGAATGGGCTCCGTTCAGCCCGCATCACCAACCTCAACCAGCGAGGAATCGAAAGCTCAAGGCGATCTGCGCACCACCTTCACCGAGCCGGGCATTGCCACGCCAGTAACTCTGCCGCTCACCGCTGGCCAACTCGAACTTTGGCTTGGCACGCAATGGGGCGAGGATGCTTCCCGGGCGATGAATCATTCCTTCTCGATTCACTTGCGCGGTTCCACAAATCTAAAAGCTCTGCGCGAAACCATCCAGGAGATGGTGGATCGTCACGATGCTTTGCGGATGACTTTCCAACCGGATGGTTCAGCTCAACGCACTCAGCCATCCTTGCTCCTCGAGGTTCCACTTAGTGACTTTTCGGCTCTTGCTGAAACGGAGCGCAACCATGAACTGCAAGCGACAGAAAAGGAACAAAGCGATCGATCATTTGACCTGCTCAATGGCCCTCTCCTGCGCGTCCAAATAATCAAATTATCGGAAGATCATCATGTGCTCCTGCTTGCCTCCCATCATCTGATCATGGATGGCTGGTCCATCAGTGTGGTGTTTCACGAGCTGAAGACAATTTATTCCGCAAAGATCCAGGACGTGTCGGCAAAACTGGAGCCCGCCATGCAATTCCGGAACTATGTACAATGGGAAAAATCCAGGGACAACAGCTCCGCCACGGCGAATTCAGAAGCGTACTGGTTGAGCCGATTCGCCAGTCCACCCGCTGCCATTGAACTGCCGACGACTCGGCCACGGCCGCCAGTCAAAACGTACAAGGCGGCGCATCAAAGCGTGAAATTCGATCCGGCGCTTTATCAGACTCTCAAACAAGCATGCGTCCGCGAGGGCTGCACCTTGTTTGCCTACCTGTTTGCCAGCATCAATGTCTGGCTGCATCGGCTCAGCGGACAAACTGATCTGGTGGTGGGTGTTCCTGCCGCAGGGCAGATTGCGGTGGGTGAGGTGCATCCCGGCAACAAATTCCTGGTAGGCCATTGCGTCAATCTGCTGCCCATCCGCAGCCAATGTGCCGGCGAAATGACCTTCAAAGATTATCTTCGGGAGGTGAAGCGTCTGGTTTTGGATGCGCACGAGCACCAGCAGTTCACCTTCGCCAATTTGGTCAGCAAATTGAACCTCCCGCGTGATACCAGCCGGATGCCGCTGGTATCGGTGACTTTCAATCTAAACCGGGCCGCGGCGGGATTCCACATGGAAGGCGTGGAGTCGCAAATCATCTCCCTGCCCAAGGGATTTAACATTTTCGATCTCACCGTGGACGTGATTGACTCGGACAAGGACATCACCATTGATTGCCGTTTCAACACCGATTTGTTTGATGCACAAACTTTGGGAACGTGGTTAAACCATTGGAAAACGTTGCTAACTGCGACCATGGCCGATGCGGCAAAGCCGGTCAGTTCCATTCCCATTCTGAACGCGAGTGATTGCAAACAGATTCTACAAGACTGGAATGACACCCGACAGGATTATCCTCGCAATCAATGCGTTCATCAGTTGGTGGAAGCCGCGGCAGCCGAAACTCCAAACGCCGCGGCAGTGGTGTTCGATGGAAAATGTCTGACTTATCAGGAACTGAATAGACGGGCAAACCGGTTGGCGCATTACCTCAAAAGGAACGGTGTTGGTCCGGATGTCCTGGTAGGCCTATGCGTGGAGCGTTCTCTTGAAATGGTCATTGGCCTGCTCGGAATCTTGAAAGCTGGAGGCGCGTATCTGCCACTTGATCCCGAATATCCGATGGAACGCGTTGCCTTCATCTTACAGGATGCCAAGGCACCAGTTCTTCTGACCCAGCAATCCTTGCTCCGTAAATTGCCCGTAATCGCGCCGTCAACCGACGGGACCTCACAGGTTCAAAACCGTGCCGTGTTTTGCCTCGATCCAGATCTCTCAGCCATCCCGGAGAGAAATGAAGAAAATCCTGTCTGTGCAACGACTCAGGAAAATCTTGCCTATGTGCTTTATACCTCGGGTTCGACCGGTCAACCCAAAGGAGTGCAAATTCCCCACCGCGCACTGGTAAACTTTTTAACCAGCACGCAGCAGGAGCCCGGGATGAAAGCCTCGGATGTTTTGCTGGCTGTGACCACGCTTTCGTTCGATATAGCGGGCTTGGAATTGTGGCTGCCACTCACGGTGGGGGCAAAAGTGGTGATCGCCAGATCTGCTGCCGCCCTGGATGGGAAGCAACTCATCCGGTTGCTTGCTCAATGCCATGCCACGGTGATGCAAGCGACACCCGTAACGTGGCGCATGCTTCTGGAGGCAGGTTGGGCCGGCAATCCCAAACTGAATATTCTCTGTGGCGGTGAAGTCTGGTCGGAAGATCTGGTAAAACAATTGCTGCCCAAATGCGCGTCACTTTGGAATATGTATGGCCCGACTGAAACGACCATCTGGTCGGCGGTTGACCGTATTCAGTCTCCGGAAACACCCGTGATTGGCCGCCCGATGGCTAACACGCAGTTTTATGTCCTCGGCCCGGAAATGCAACCGGTTGCCGTGGGCGTACCGGGCGAACTGCACATTGGCGGCGAGGGTTTGGCGCGCGGTTATCACAAAAGGGAACAGCTTACGGCTGAAAAGTTCATCAAGGATCCATTCAATGCCGAGCCCAATGCGCGTCTATATAAGACAGGCGATCTTGTCCGTTATCGCCGTGATGGTAAAATTGAATTCCTCAGTCGCATCGACAATCAAGTCAAGATTCGTGGTTACCGGATTGAATTGGGAGAGATCGAAACAATTCTGCGCCAACACCCGTACGTGCGTGATTGTGTGCTCGCGGCCAGGAATGGCCCCGCCGGGGAAAAGCGATTGATCGGCTATGTTGTCCTCCGACCATCGCCCGTTTCAATCACCAGTGAATTGCGCAGCTTCCTGAAGGAGAGATTACCCGATTACATGGTGCCCTCAGTGTTCGTGACCTTGGAAGCATTGCCGCTGACGCCGAACGGAAAGGTGGATAGGAAAGCTCTGCCGGAACCGGGTGCAAAATCCGAGACTGACAATTTCGTGGCGCCTGAAACATCCACGCAAAAGGCTCTGGCAGAAATCTGGTGCGAGATCCTCAAGCTTAAACGGATTGGCATTCACGACAATTTCTTCGAGCTGGGTGGGGATTCCTTAATCGCAACTCAACTCATGGCGAGACTTGCAGAACTGCTCGAAATTGAGATCACCATGCGCGATATTTTCGAGGTCCCCACCATAGCTGCCATGAGTGACTGGTTGGAGAAGATAACTGTCGAAATGGCCTGATCTTACGACGTGCCCTCTGATGGACAGTCATGCTGAAACTGTAAGTTGAGAGCTGAGTGAGCGGTTCGCATGATTGCAAAGTCTAAGGAACTCTTGCGTTAACATCTCCATCGCAACTGAGCTTTCGAACAGGTAATTGTCAAAGGCAGTCCATTCAGTAGAACCAGGATGAACCGACCCGATTGCTCAAAGCGACTTGGCCCCGTCGAAGGTGACTGTTGCCGTGTGCTGTGGAAGCTGCTGTTTGAGTTGAGCACAACTCTCGGCAGCTTTTCCGGTTAGAAACACCCGGCCAAGAATGTTTTCGCGCCGCACAGGGCCATAAGAGCGCCCGTCGATGCTCATCGGGCGGTTATCTCCCAAAACAAAAAATTGGTCCACTCCGAGGGTGATAAACTCTTCTTTTATCTGGGAGTAAGTGTAGGTATGGGTGCCGGGAGTGAGGTATGGCTCTGAGATTTTGCGCCCGTTTACAAACACTCGTCCATTTTTGAAATGAATGGACTCTCCCGGCAAGGCAATCACTCGTTTGACGGAAAATCCATGGTCGCCGGGGTCGACGAACACCACCACATCGCCGCGTTCCGGCGCGTGCTCACGAAAAGCGCAGCGATTTAAAAAATAATGAGCATGGTCGTCGAGAGTTGGGGCCATGCTGATGCCATCCACCTGAAACGGTTGAAAGAAGTTGCGAGTAATTACGAACTGGGCTGTGATACCAAGAATAGCCATCAGTAAAAACAGGCCCAGACGGTTAAGGCTTTTAGACATGCGGCCGAAGGTGTTCTTTGGCTGTGGATAACAAATTTCTTTTGGCGGACAGTGATTTTCCCAGGCAGGAAACAAAACCGATTGCAGCCCCAGTTCGTCGTACTCAATTTGCGGAATCACGATGAACATCAATACTTTATGTTCAGCGGGAAACAAAATTGAATAACTACGGAAACTCGTCGGTTTGATTACGGATAATGGTTCAGGAAGCAGCCTCTCATTACAAAGCCTGCTCAGTTTTATACTGGCAATAAAGCAGGAGAAAAATACTGTTTGAATAGTTCAATTACTATGAACATTTGGAAAGTGAGCTGGGATTTGCCGGGATCGCCAGAATGTTCAGTTGGAAAATTGGACTGCCAATTTGATATTAGTGTCATAAACACATCGACAAAACCGGCGTTGAGAGATAAATCAGATAAACACTTCAAGCAGCAATAGAAGGACAGCAATCAAACATTTATTAAAACCATGACATCAGCCCTCTCCTATCTGAGCCAAGCCACTGACAAACTTCGTTCCCTCGGTATCTTTAAAGAGGAACCGAAAAGTGATGAAGCCGTTGCACTGGTGGAAAAGGTGCAGGATCTGGATCCCGCCAAGACGCTGATCATCGCCCGGATGCTGCATAGTGCGACGACTTTCAACAGCGTGGTGCGCGAGCAGATCACCAGTGCGCCCATTGATGCCAACTACCTGAAAATCACCAAGGGTTTTGATTCCATTCGTGACGATGCAAAGATGTTGGTCATGCACATGGAGGATGGCAAGGTGGATTGGAAGGAGCGCATCCAGCAAGCCGCGATGAAAATGACCCGTGGCACCATTCACAGTCGCTTTACAAAGATTGAAGAGCAGTACAAAAGCACCGTAAAGAACACTGGTGAGCAGCTCAAACGTGAAGAAGTTATCATCGAAGCCTACATGGACTTTCGTGGGGGTGTCAAAGCGGCGGAGCTGGCTTCCTATGAGCTTTTGGAACTGCAGGATGCCAAGGTAAAGGATGCCAAAGCCACCTTGCAGACCGCGCAAACAGCAGTTGAAGCGGCCACTGAACCAAAGGCTAAAAGTGGTGCCGAACTGACACGCGATGAAGCGCTCCGCAGCGTTCAACGCGAGGAGGATCGCCACCGCATCCTGAAACTGATCGCGGAAAACCTGACGATTGCATACAACACGGGCGACATCATCGTGGAGAAGATTCGCCAGACTCATGGCTGCAAGGAAGCGGTCTATCAGCAAGCCGTCACATTTTTTACCACCAACAGCCAGACGTTCACCGGACTGGATGCAGCACTCACCGCTGAAACGGGATTGCATAGCGCCACCGGGACATTGGAAGCGATGAAGGCTGGGGCTAATCAGAGTTTGGAAGTGCTCGCCGAGATTAGTGGAAAGACAGGCGAGGCAGCTTTAAAGGCTGCTTATGGGCCGACCATCAAAGCTGAATCGGTCAAGAAGCTGGTTGATGCTGTGGTGGATTTCCAGACCAAGAGCGTTCAGATTATCCAGGAGGCAGAGAAGGCGAGCACCGAGAACGCGCAGGCCATCGCCACTCTCGTGGAAGATGCCAAGAAGCGCCAGGCGGAAATCGTTCTGGCCAACGCCCTGAAAACTTAGTCCTGCACTCTCATGCCCGCTCAACAGGACCTGCAGACGTTGATGCATCTGATGGATCTCTCCGAGGATGCGGAGGGGAAAGCCAAACAGACTGCCAACAAGCTGGCAAGCGCCATGGAAGATGAGGCGCAAGTGCTCGCCGTCAAATTGCGCGATGTCTACCGGCAACAAGGACGCGACATCAGCGACGACGCCATCCAGGCCGGCGTAAGCAGCTACCTGGCACAGCGGCATAGGCACCTGCCCAAAGGCACATCGTGGGTAAGATTTGTGGGCGCGCTCTGGATGCAGCGCACCATTCTGCTCATTGTAATGTCGGTCATGCTGGGACTCGTGGCGTTTGCAGGCATTACCGGAGGACTCGTTTACTCTGGCATGCGCTCCAAGGCATTGGAAGGAATCCATGCCACGGCAAGACAAGCTGAAAACTATCGCAACCAGTGGCAGCAGCGTTTTGCCCAACTGACCCAACTCTCCACTCAGGCAGCACGCAATCAACGCCTCATCCAACCCGCCCTCGCGACCTTTTTAGATCGTAACCGACAACCAAGCGCTGTCATCTTGACGACAGAAAAAGGAAATCTCGAGGAGCTATCCCGCCAACAGTCGCAACTTTTGGCTTCGGAACAAAAATGGAGGCAAAATGCCGAAGCGGTTCAGACTGACTTGGAAAAGGCCAAATCACTGGATCAGGTGGAGAATCGTTACCGGATGTTAATCGATGTCAATGCCACGGAAAAGGAATCACCTCACGCCGCGGAAATAGAAGTGGCTTTAAAGAACGGTGATCTAGCAGCCGCCACCCAGGCAGTCCACGCCATTGAAGCCGACATCAACCGGAAGCAGGCCGAGGCAGCCAATGCACGCGCGCTCGCTGCTGCCAAAACAAGAGTTACGGAGCTGCTGCAAAAGCTGGCAGGTGTTGCTAAAGAGCCCGCGCCGGTCCAGCGGTTCGAGCATGAAGTCCAGGTTGCGGGTGATGATACCCGACTGCTCAACCATGTCGGGGACGACATTCAAAAAACAACCCAGTGGATTGCGAAGGATTACACTTATCGGATTGTTATGCGACAGGGGCAAAAGACCGCTTTCGTGCGCACCGAACATGATTCCGGTGCCAAGGCTTACTACGTGATTGTTGAAGCCATCGACGCCTTTGGTCAGGCTGCAGAAAAACCAGTCATCGACCGCGAGAATCAAAAAGTCACCAGCACACGCATGTGGGGCGAAGAGATTACGGCGGAGGATTATGAGCAAATCAAGTCGGAGAAGCTCAAGAAGGCCACTTTGAGCCAGCCAATATTCGCCGTAAAACCGGCGGGCTATGAGGAGCCGCAGGATTTCAACTACCATGCGCAGCATCGCCAGGCCACCCGTTGGTAATAACCTGAATCCATCATGATTAGAGGAACCGATCTCATTGAAAAGCTGTCCGACCAGATGCAGGGCTACTACCAGGGCGCTGCTGAGGAACAACAGCAGATTGCGGCCCTTGAACAACAGGTGGCAGCCCTTACCCTGAAGCGAACCAATTTGTTTTTAAGCTTCGCGGAACATGAAATTGCCACGGATGACACAAAGAGCCTGGTGCGCGTCCTGGGTGATAGCGCACTGAAGGTGCAGGAACTTGTTGCGCATCGTAGAGAACGCCTCAATGGCATCGACGCTGAAACGCAGCAAAAATCTCAGATTCTGGAAGCTGCCAAGATCACTCTCAAAGCATCCGAGGAACGACGGATCAAAGCGGTCGAGGTCGAAAAAGCCGCATTTGCGGAGGCTGAGAAGCTTGCCGATGCAGACAATGCGGTAAGCGACCTCGCAAAAAAGCTGGCGCCGGTCTGCGCACGACGGGCCATAGTGGAGCGTCGCCTGGCGGATGCGAAGAAGAACTGGGAGGATAAGAAACAGGCTTACGATAAAGATGCGGTTTTCTCGTATCTTAGGAAACAGGTGGAATCAGCCAAACCAGGAACACCACCTGGGCTCGTGGCAAAAGTTGATGGGTGGTTGGCACAAAAGACAGGCTTTTCCGAGAGCATCGGTCATTATAATGACTTGAAGGAGCTCCCTGCCCTGCTCACAGGCCTGCTGGAAAAAGTGAAGGCGGAAGAGGGAGCTCTTCAGGCACAATACAGCCAGATTCGCAGCCAAATCATCAAAGATTACAAGCCACGAGCCGAAGCCGAGGCGGTTTCGCTTAAAGCCAAGGAGGAGTTGAAGCAGGCGGTTGCCGAGAGGGACAAGGTCCTGGCCGAGTTACAGAATCTTAATAGTGAACACCAAATGCTGTTATCGCAAAAAGATCCGGATTTTGTGAATGCCCGGAAGTTATTAGCTGATGCGGTCCAACAATTCGGCAGCATCTCGAGCAGTCTGCCAGAGATGCGGCAAGTCCAGATGGAGGCTAAAAGCATCGGGGAAGAAATTGACCGGCTTCGTTCCAATGCCGCCGGACACAAAACGCGTCTGCAGCAACTGAACGAATGGACCCAGCGCACGGCGGAGTTGAAAGGAAATGTCGAGGAGCGAAACTGGAATCGACGCAAGGTCTGGTTTAGTGATGATTACGCGAGTGACAATTACATCCAGCAAAGCATTGTAAATAACTTTAGCCTCATGGCCCTTATGGCGTTGTGGGAAAACAACCACACCGTTGAGCGGGAAACCGTCCAGAGTTATAGGAATGATGGAGGTTGGGGTTCGCCGGGTTTTGGCGGCTCAAGCCATTCGTCGAGTTCCAATTCTGATTGGAGTTCGGCTGCGAGTTCCGGCGGCTCCTCATCCAGCTCGGATTCCGGTTCATGGTCCACGAGCAGCAGCACGGATAGCAGCAGTAGCAGCGGCAGTTGGTCCACGACGGATTCCGTGTAACGGATTTCCACCACTCCTCGAAATGAATGTAGGCAACGGATCGAGCAATTCTATCCCTCATCCACCCCTGGCCTCAATGAAGTGCGAAGTTTGGCATCCCTTGGAGGGAAATTAGTATTGCAGAATTTGCAAAAAAAAGGAAGATGATCTGACAATTACCCAATCCTTTCGCGTGTAGGGATGGGAGTTTTTTGTTTTCCAATAATTGGTGAATCAGAAGAAGGCACGACAGCATTGTATGAGAAAAAGGGCATATTTTGTCTCTGTATTTGGGATTGTTTTGCTTGCCTGTTTGGGAGCGTCCGCGAGCACGGTTATAGCCGTGGGTGGTGATGGTTCGGGAGAGAGTGATGTGCCCGCCGGGTTGACCAATGTGGTGGCGATTGCCTCGGGGCTGGGTTCAAGTCTCGCGTTGAACGCGGACGGAAGTGTGGTGCCATGGGGGGCGACGTATTTTGGTCCGCCGATGCCGACAGACTTGACGAATGTGGTCGCGATTTCGGCCACTTCCGCCCATAATCTGGTGTTGCGATCGAATGGACTGGTGGCAGTCTGGGGCGAGGGTCTTCCAAAGAGTTTCCTGCCAGCAGGGGTGAGCAATGTGGTGCAAGTGGCGACGGGATTTGAGCATAGCTTAACTTTGAAATCGGACGGTACAATTTTCGGCTGGGGGAGCGTGGTTGTGCCTGCTGGTTTAACGAATGTGGTAGGGATTGCGGCAGGGGGGTTATCGAGCGCGGCACTGAAAGCAGACGGAACGGTTGTGATGTGGGGCGACAATGGCTTTGGTCAAAACGATGTGCCGGCGGATTTGACGAATGTGGTGGCGGTGGCCCCAGGCGGTTACCATTGCCTGGCATTGAAGGGAGATGGGACTGTGGTGGCCTGGGGTTGGGATTCAAACGGACAGACAGAAGTGCCAGTGGGGCTTAGCAATGTGGTGGCGATTGCCGCGGGTTATTATTATTCCGTGGCGTTGAAAGCGGACGGGACTGTGGTGTCCTGGGGCGCGAATTACCAGGGCCAGAATGATCTGCCCAGCAGTTTGACGAATGTGGTGGCGATTTCCGCCGGGTATGAGCACAGTCTATTTCTCACCGATATTGGAATTCCTCAAGTGGTTCAATCGCCAATGGACGTGGTTGGGGTTGCTGAACGTTCGGTGTTGTTCCGGGCGGGAGCGGTTGGAAAGCATTCGTTAGGCTATCAATGGAAATATAACGGGACGGAATTGCCGGGGGCGAATGGGCCGGCATTGTTGCTGACGAATGTTCAACCGTCGCAAGCCGGCGCCTATTCCGTGGTGGTGAGCAATGCCCTTGGCTCGGTGGAAAGTGCGAGCGGGATTTTGACGGTGGCTCCGTTGGCATTCGTCACGCCGCCTGCGAACATGACCATTTACGTGGGTGAGAGCGCCAGTTTTGCAGTCACGTTGAATGGAACCGGTCCATTCAGTTACCAATGGCGGTTTAACGACACGGATCTGATTGGGGAAACGAATGCGGTCTTGACGATCAGCAATGCGGAGTTGTCCCAGGCGGGTCCGTATTCAGTAAGCGTGAGCAATCAGTATGGTTCGCTGGTAAGTCCCAGTGCATCGCTGACGGTAATCGACAGCGTGCCGATCATATTGAAGCAGCCGGTCAGCCGTGGTGCGATGGGACCGGGGAGCAGTGCGGTGTTTCAAGTCACGGCGGATGGGTCGAAGCCGTTGAGTTATCAGTGGCGATTTAATGGAGTTGATATTACGGCAGAGACGAACACGACGTTGACTTTGACCGGACTCACTGCGGCACAGGCGGGGAATTATAGTGTGCGGGTGACGAATGCGGCAGGCGCTACGGTGAGTTCGACTGCGACATTGTCGCTGGTGCCTATTACCACTTTGGGCTCGCCTGTTCCAAATTTGCCGCCAGCCGGTTTGAGCAATGTCGTGGCATTGGCGGCAGGATATAATCATGATTTGGGGTTGAAGCCGGATGGGACAGTCATTTCCTGGGGTTCGCTTTCCACCGTGCCGGCGAATGTTACCAACGTGATGGCCATTGCTGCGGGGTACAATCAGAGCCTGGCGTTGCAATCGAATGGAACCGTGGTGGCGTGGGGAGGAACAACAGTGGTTCCAGCAGGGGCAACGAATAACGTCGTGGCAATTGCAATGGGTTCTGATTCGTCAATCAACAACTATATGGTGTTAAAAACCGACGGAACCGTCTTTGCTTGGGGACCAAAACCTGCGATCACGAATGTGCCACCGGCTGTTACCGGAATCATCGGGATAGATGTGGGAGTGGATCATGCTTTGGCATTGAAGGCAGGAGGGAGCGTTGTGGCATGGGGCGCAAACTCCTTTGGTCAAACGAACCTGCCCAGCGGCTTAACCAATATTGTGGCAATTGCCGCGGGTAATAACCACTGCCTCGCCTTGCGTTCCAACGGAACGGTGGTGGCATGGGGTCTTAATTCCTCCGGCCAGGCCAATGTGCCAACCAGCTTGAGTAATGTTGTGGCGATTGCCGCGGGATCAACCCACAGCATTGCCTTGAAGTCCGATGGGACAATAGTGATGTGGGGCCTAATTAACGGGGCGCAACCCAACATTCCTCCCCAACTGCCCGGAATTGTGGGAATAGCCGCCGGCAACAATCAGAGCCTGCTGCTCATGAGCACGGCAGACCCGGCGATTGCACGTGGGCCGGCATCCGGAGGGATGACGCCGTTCCAACCCGCCATGCTCAGTGTGGGTGTGGTCAATCAACTTCCATTGACCTACCAGTGGCAATTCAAGGGGCAAAATATTGTTAATGCAACGAATGCCATTTACAAAATCGCTTCGGTGCAATTGGCGAACGAGGGAAATTATTCTGTGATTGTGAGCAACCAACAATCAGGCGCGGTTGTAAGCGCCAATTCCAAGCTGACAGTGGTGCGGAACGTGGTGGTGCCCTGGGGTGACGGTGGCCTGGGTCAAACAAACGTATCGCTGACTACGACGAAGATTGTGTCCATTGCGGCAGGGTACGACCATTGCCTGGCATTGAAGGCGGATGGGAATGTTTTAGCCTGGGGCGCCAATGGGAGTGGCCAAACCATCGTGCCGACCAGCGCGACCAATGTGATCGCGATAGCGGGCGGCCCCGGTCACAGTCTTGCTTTGAAATCGAATGGCACGGTTGTGGCGTGGGGATTTACCACCAGCCCACCGGCAGGATTAACGAATGTCGTGGCCATTGCGGCGGGGGGGAATCATAACCTGGCGTTGAAGCTTGATGGGACGATTGTGTGCTGGGGGAGTAATTCCTTTGGCCAGTGCAATGTGCCCGCGGGTTTGACAAATGTTGTGGCGATTGCTGCGGGCCACGATCACAGCGTTGCCTTGAAATCTGATGGGACTTTGACGGCCTGGGGTTTGAACAGCTTCGGCCAGACCAATGTTCCAGCCAATCTTAGCAATGTGGTGATGATTGCTGCGGGTGAATCGCACAGCCTGGCATTGAAGGCGGACGGAACGGTCGTGGCCTGGGGATTGAACAACAACGGCCAATGCAATGTGCCGGCGGGTTTGACGAACGTGGTATTCATCGCGAGAGGATGGTTTCATAGCCTAGCAATCAAGGCCGGGGGAACTGCGGTGGGCTGGGGAGGATTCGGCCCGAACCTCCCCAGTGTGGTGCCAACAGGCCTGACTGACATTGTCAGCATTGCGGGTGGTCGTTTGCATTCGATAGCCTTGATAGCGACAGGTGATCCCGCCGTTGCGAGACAACCATTAACAGCCCATGTTTTTGCCGGCCATCCGCTCTTGTTGAGCGTTGGAGCCACGAGCATCCAGCCACTCTCTTTCCGCTGGTTCTTCAACGGGGTGAACATTACTGGCGCAACCAATGCGTCGCTTTTTCTCAACGGTAACCAGACAACCAACAGCGGCACTTACTCTGTGGTGGTGAGCAATGCGCTTGGCGTTGTGACCAGCTCCAATGTCGCAGCCGTTGTAATTGGGCAACTGCCATTTCTGATTTCGCAACCGACCAATGTGGTTGCGGTCGGCGGCTCTCCGGCCACGTTCATGGTCGTGGCGGACGGTTCGCAACCCCTGAGTTATCAATGGTGGAAGAATGGCGTTAAGATCAACGGTGCAACCACGACGGCTCTCCAATTAACAGGACTGCAGCGATCAGATGCTGGCGCCTATTCAGTGATTGTGACAAATGCGTTTGGCTCCTTGACAAGCAGCAACGCGATCCTGCGTGTTTTGGTGCCGCAAAAATTGCAAAGTCTGGTCCCGGGCACCGATGGGAGCATGGCCCTGCTATTTGGAGATAGTGATGGAGGAAGCATCTCGTTCGTGGATGCGCCGCACTTCGAGGTCCGGGTCAGCAGCGATCTCATCACATGGATGCCGCTGACCAATTGCTTGAGCATCACCAATGGGATGCTCCTGCTGCAGGACACGGACGCGACCAATAATCCGCAACGATTCTATCGCGTAGTCGAAATGCCCTAAAGCCTGTTATAAGCCTTTATTAACAAGGGAACGGTAAGGATGCCGGGAACAAAAGTCTTTCAGTTCATCCTTCGTGGCCCTTCCAGACCAAAACGGCGTGGATTTGCATCCACGCCGTTTTGCTATTGTTTGCCTATTTGAGGCAATGGTTTTCTACACGTCGTAGTAGAGGAAGAATTCGTAGGGATGCGGGCGCAGGCGCAGGGCATCATGCTCCTTGCGCTTGTGGGTGACCCACATTTCCAGGAAGTCCTTCGTAAACACATCCCCCTTGAGCAGGAACTCGTGGTCCTTCTCCAGGTGGTCCAGGGCCTCCCCCAGGCTGCCGGGCACATTGGGCACCTTCTTGAGCTCCTCGGGCGGCAGCTCATAGATGTTCTTGTCCAGGGGCTCACCGGGATCAATCTTGTTGAGCACCCCGTCCAGGCCCGCCATGAGCAGGGCCGTGTAGGCCAGGTACGGATTGGCGGCCGGGTCCGGCGGGCGATACTCAATGCGCTTGGCCTTGGGGCTCTCGCTGAAGGTGGGGATGCGGATGGCCGCACTGCGGTTGCGGGCCGAGTAAGCCAGGTTCACGGGCGCCTCATACCCGGGCACCAAACGCTTGTAGCTGTTGGTGGTGGGGTTGCAGATGGCGCAGAGCGCCTTGGCGTGCTTGAGAATGCCCCCAATATAGTAGAGGGCCATCTCGGAGAGCCCGGCGTATTCCTTGCCCGCAAAGAGGGGCTTGCCCTTCTTCCAGAGGGACTGGTGGGTGTGCATCCCGGAGCCATTGTCCCCAAAGAGGGGCTTGGGCATGAAGGTCACGGTCTTGCCGTGCTTGCGGGCGACGTTCTTGATGATGTACTTGTAGAGCATCATCGTGTCGGCCGTCTTGACCAGCGTGTCAAAGCGGAAGTCAATTTCGGCCTGCCCGGCCGTGGCCACTTCATGGTGCTGGCGCTCGACCTTGATGCCCAACTGCTCCATGACCAGGCACATTTCGGTGCGGATATCCTGCTGGGTGTCGGTGGGGGCCACGGGGAAGTAGCCCTCCTTGTAGCGGGTCTTGTAGCCCAGGTTGGGCATTTCATCGCGCCCGCTGTTCCAGATGGCCTCCTCGCTATCCACGCTGTAGAAGGTGCCGTTGGCCTTGTGGTCATACTGCACGTTGTCAAAGATGAAGAACTCGGCTTCGGGACCAAAGACGGCCGTGTCGGCCAGCCCGGTGGAGGCGAGGTACTTTTCCCCCCGCTGGGCAATCCCGCGGGGATCCCGGTTGTAGGCCTCCTTGGTGCCGGTCTCGGCAATGGTGCAGGTCAGGCTTAAGGTGGGGACCGCGCAGAAGGGATCAATGAAGGCCGTGCCCGGGTCCGGCATGGCCAGCATGTCGGAGGCTTCTATGCTCTTCCAGCCCCGGATGGAGGAGCCGTCAAAGCCAAAGCCCTCGGCAAAGACCTCCTCGGTGAGTTCGGCCACCGGCACGCTGAAGTGCTGCCAGGTGCCGAAGGTATCCACAAACTTGATGTCTACCATCCGGGCCCCCTGCTTCTTGGCCAGATCGATGACTCCCTTGGGAGTCGCTGCTTTTACGTTTTCGTTTGCCATATTTTGTTATGAGTTGGTTAGGAAAGCCGGGCCGGCTTCGTTTGGTAGCCGGCCCGGGTATTCAAATTGATTACATTGCACCTTCGCCGTGATAACCTTCTTCCCCGTGTTCGGCCAGATCAAGACCGGCGGTTTCGACTTCCGGCGTTGGACGGAGACCCACGACTGCCTTGACGATGTAGGCAATGATGACCGTGCCCACGACCGCCATGACAATCGTCAAGCCCATGGCCTTAAGCTGTTCGAGCCAGAGAGTGCCTTTGTAAATGTATTTATCCACATTGCTTGCGAGATTAGCATTCACAGCGGCAGGATTAATTTTTCCATCAACCAAAGTCGCTGGCACTGCCAGAATACCGGTGAGAAAAGCGCCCATCGTTCCACCCACAGCGTGAACACCGAAGGTATCGAGGGCATCATCATAACCGAACCAGGCCTTTAACTTCCAGACCGCGAAGAAGGGAACCAAACCAGCAGCGACGCCGATAATCATGGCGCCTGTGGTATTCACGAAACCGCAGGCGGGAGTGATGACAACCAGACCGGCGACCGCACCGGAGCAGAAACCGAGCACACTGGGTTTGCCGCGAAGGACGTATTCAGCCATGCCCCAGGCGAAGGAAGCAACCGCAGTCGCCATGGTGGTGGTGATAAAGGCGTTGGCAGCAGTGCTGTCGGCAGCCACAGCGCTACCAGCATTGAAGCCGTACCAACCGACCCAGAGCATGCCAGTGCCAACCATACAAAGGACCATGCTGTGTGGCGGCATGGGCTCCTTGCCGAAGCCAATGCGTTTGCCCAGGATGATGCAAAGAATCAGAGCGGACCATCCGGAGGACATGTGCACCACGGTGCCACCGGCGAAATCGATGGCCTTGATCTTGGCGGCTGCATTCCAAACACCATTCATATAGCCATCGACGCCCCAGATCATGTGAGCGAGGGGGAAATAAACCACGAACATCCAGAGAGTCACGAAGAGTAGAATGGCGGAAAACTTCATGCGCTCAGCAATGGCGCCTACGATCAGCGCGGGAGTGATGATCGCGAACATCATCTGATACATGGAGAAGACGTTGTGCGAAACCCAGGAGGCGTAGTCCTTGTTCGGGATGGAATCAACGCCATTCAGGAAGGCATAAGTCTTGAGGCTGCCGAGAATCGTGGCATCACCGCCACTGCCCCTGGCAAAGACCAGGCTGTAGCCGCAAACCCACCAAAGAATCGCCACCAAACCGGTGATTCCCAGGCATTGGGCGAGAACGGACAGCACGTTCTTTCTGCGGACCAAGCCACCATAAAAGAGAGCCAGGCCGGGCAGGGTCATGAAAAGAACGAGGGCCGAGCTTGTCATCATCCAGGCGTTATGGCCGGGACCAGGACCTGCAATCTTGGAAGAAATGTTGGTGGCCGCATCGCAGGAGCGAGCACCGTTGTTCACGTAAGCTTCCAAATCAGCGAGCCGTTGTTCGATATTCGGCTCCTTCAGCGCAGGTGCGGCAGGCGCTGTTGCTGCAGCGGCCGCGGCGGGGGCGGCTGCGGGTTCATCAGCAGCCAGAAGTGAAGATCCCGACACGATCATCCCCACCATCAGTCCAGTTAAGAGTATCAATTTTTTCATGGTAAGTTCCTTGT
The DNA here is from genome assembly GCF_000172555.1 of Pedosphaera parvula Ellin514. Classification (NCBI taxonomy): domain Bacteria; kingdom Pseudomonadati; phylum Verrucomicrobiota; class Pedosphaerae; order Pedosphaerales; family Pedosphaeraceae; genus Pedosphaera; species Pedosphaera parvula. Next base: position 19,230 of record NZ_ABOX02000021.1, on the reverse strand, counting down.
ATCGATTCGTTAAACAGCTTTTTCTCCCTTTTCTTCAGTGCGAATGCGGATGGCATCCTCGACGTTTGACACGAACACTTTGCCATCACCAATCTTGCCGGTCTTGGCTGATTTGACGATGGCGGTAACCGCCGCGTCCAATTGATCATCGGCCACTACCAGTTCCAGTTTGATCTTGGGCAAAAAATCCACGGTATACTCGCTGCCACGATAGATTTCGGTGTGGCCCTTCTGACGGCCGAATCCCTTTACTTCGCTGACAGTCATACCTTCAATACCCACCTCTCCCAAGGCGTCCTTTACCTCTTCAAGTTTGAAGGGCTTTATGATGGCTTCTATTTTTTTCATGCTCATTGAATTGATTAACGGTTATGCTGAATGGCAAAACATGCGCCTGCCCGACTCAAAATTGCGCCCCTCGAGAAAGCAAACAATCGATCGAAATAACTGGAACAATTACAGGTCACAACTCCCCCCTAAGCACGGGCGATGCCAGCGAAAGAAAAATATTTAATAAAATTCTAATACTGCAATTTCCCTAGGAAACAGAGAGATAAAATTTCGACAGCTCGGCAAGTCAAAGCTAAACTGTGGATAAATAAAAACAGTGTGGCGTTTTATTTACCGCCATCACCTGTATCTTTTTGGCCATCTTTAACATGCGACAATAACATGTATTAAAAAAGGGTTAATGAACGAACTGCAATCGCTTACAACATCCTGTTACGCTGAAAACTCAGATCCATTCTGATATGGAGAAGAAATGGAAGAAGTGACAGTTACAGAAGGCTTTTGAGGGGATGGACTCGGACCGTCGAGCTGAGTTTAATTTGGCGCTACGTCTGTCACTCCTGGAGTGCCAAACGGTAACCCACACCGGGCTCAGTAATCAGAAGCTCGGGTTCGGCAGGGTTCAGTTCGATCTTTTCGCGCAAATAAGCCATGTAAACCCTGAGATACCCGGTCTTATCCGCATCGGCCGGCCCCCAAATTTCACGTAACACCTGCCCGTGCGTCAGAACTTTGCCGGCATGACGCACAAACATGTTCAGCAGTGAATATTCGGTGGCTGTCAGTTTTACCTTTTGACCGTTTACTTTTACCGTGCGCGTGGCTAAATCAACTTCCAGGTTACGGGCACGAAAGACGGCTGGCGGACTGCTTGGCTGCGCGTGGCGATGGGCCACTCGCAAACGTGCCAGAAGCTCTCCGGTGCTAAACGGTTTGGTCAGATAATCATCGGCACCGTTATCCAGCGCGACTATTTTGTCATCATCCTGCCCGCGAACCGATACCACCAGGACCGGCACCTGGCTCCATTCGCGCAAGCGCTTTAGCACAGCCAGGCCATCCATATCAGGGAGACCCAAATCCAAAAGCACTGCATCCGGATGGCACCGGGCAACTTCACCAATGCCGTCGATTCCCGTAGGTGCTTCAATCACTTCATAACCATTTCGCTCCAGGTAAACACGCAGCAGACGACGGATTTGGAGTTCATCATCAATAATCAGAACAGTGTGTTTTTTGGCATCCGTATTGATCACAAAGCTGGTTGGTTGGAAGGAGACTGGTTTATTGGCAGACGAATGGCAAAGATGGCACCGCCTTTAGGATCATTTTGAGCGAGAACGCTGCCGCCATGAGCTTCCACAAAGCCTTTTACCAACGAGAGTCCAAGGCCGGTGCCGCCCGCGGGAGCATTGGGGGCACGATAAAATTTATCAAATATCCGGGGAAGCGCTTCGGCAGGAATGCCAGCACCTTGATCAGCCACAGAAAGGACGAACTCGGTCTGCTCCACGCGCGCGGTCAAACGAACGCTCGTGCCAGCACGCGTGTGTAGAGCAGCATTTGACAGAAGATTAGAGAGCGCCTGCTGAATCAAAACGAAATCCATGGGAACGAGTGGCAAATGCGGTTGCAAGTCCACTGTGACGCCATGGCGTGCGAGTTGTTTGCGGGTTTCTTTAATGCAAACATGAACCAGATCGTTCACATCACAAAGGCTGAGCCTGGGTTTGACGTGCCCCGATTCGATCCGGGTGATCTCGAGCACGTTACCCACAAGACGATTCAACCTATCGGTCGCTTCCTGAATCTCACCAACCATCGATTGCTGCGGTTCGGACAAAGGAGCATCGTTCAGTTCAACGAGGTTGCTGGCAGCGCTTTGGATGGCAGCAATGGGGGTGCGGATTTCGTGCGAAATGGAGTTCAGAAGCGTTTTCGTCAAACGCTCGGACTCAGCGAGGATTTTGGATTTTTCCGAAACCTGCTGCAGGCGGAGACGGTCGAGCGCGAGCGCGATTTGTTGCGAAAATGTGTTAAGCAGGGTTCGTTGGTGCATGGTCGGCGGAAAAGACTGACTGAAACGCAGCCCCATGACGCCAACAGTTCCGGTGGCGGTTGTGAGTGGAACATAAAGTGCATCAGCGACCGGAAGGTTGTCAGTGAAGGCACCGGCAGGCTGAGCATGTTCAAAAGCCCAGCAAGCGACGCGGTGCTCCGGTTCCGAGAGCTGAAAAGCACTGGCGGAATGAGCTTGCCGGCTGAGCCGATTGGGCGGGTCTTGCAACAGCACAGCGATTTGAGCTTTAAAGACACTTTCCATCTGTCGGACCATTTTTTGCAACATCTGGTCGAGATTGTTGCCCTCGGCCAATTCGCGTGTAAGCAGATATAATGCCGTGGCCCGTTCCTCGCGCTGTCGCTCGGCCTCCTCCTGCGCTCGAATTCTGGCAGTCAGTTGGCCGAGAACAAGTGCGACAACAAAGTACATTCCCAACAACATGCCATCTTCTATGTGACTGACGCGAAAGGCAAAAACAGGGGGTAGAAAAAAATAATCCCAAAGGATGGCGCTCATGGCTGCGGCCAGCAAAGACGGGCCACGTTGGACGAAAAGAGCCAGCACTACCACGGTAAGGAGGAAAATAAGTGCAGTAGAGTGAACCCCGATTAAAGGAGTAAAAAGGAAGGCTGCCAGAGTCACAGCCAGTACCGCGCCTATGGCGGCGAGATATTGCTTCCAAGGGGCTCGATCCAGACGCTTCCATTGGCGAGACAACTTGCCCGGGGTGCCATGGTCCGCACGCACGACATGGATATCGATTTCACCGCTCTCGCTAATGAGCCGCCGGACAATGGATTCGCTATGGCTAAACTTCCTCCCATGAACATCCAATGGTTCACCGACGATAACCTGGGTGACATTATGCTGCATGGCCACGCGCAGCAAACCCTTCACGACGTCCGCATCCGTAGTGGTGATGACTTCGGCTCCAAGGTCACGAGCCAGCGAAAGATTTCGGGTTACGCGCGATTGAACCTCCTGGTTCAGCGGCCGAGGAACTTCGACATAAAGGGCTATCCAGGGAGAGTTCAGGCTGTCCGCAAGCCGGCGGGTCCACCGAATTAACTGTTCAGCCAGGGCATTGGGTCCGACCGCTACCAGCAAACGATGGCCTGATTTCCAAGGCCCCTGGATTTGCATGGTTTTCATGTAGTCATGCACCCCCTGCCCCACCCGCTCCGCAACCAGGCGCAAAGTCATTTCACGTAAAGCCATCAAGTTGCCGGGTCGAAAGAAATCGGACTGCGCCAACTGGGAGTAATCCGACAATCGAAGAGTTGTTTCGCTCAGGCGCTCGAGGAGTTTCCCCGGCGAAATATCAATCAGTTCGATCTCGGCAGAGTCCAGAACACTGTCAGGCACCATGTCGCGCACGGTGGCTCCAGTGATTTGCTGCACTGTATCGGCACGGCTGGCGACATGCTGCACACTCAGAGTCGTGAAGACATCAATTCCCGCATCGAGAAGTTCGAGCACATCCTGATAACGCTTGCGATGCCGGGCATCTACGACATTGGCGTGTGCCAAATCATCCACCAGGGCGAGTTGGGGACGGCGGGCAAGCAGTGTTTCCAAATCCAGCTGAGCGACACTGACTCCGTCCGAAGTTGCATACCTGGGCGCCAGCAGCGGCAAGTCCTGCATCAATTCTGCGGTTTCTTTAGAGTCGTGTGTTTCCACCCAGCCGATGACAACATCGCGCCCGGCATCCTTCTCCTTGCGAGCGGACTGAAGCATGGCGTAAGTTTTTCCAACACCGGGTGCCATTCCAAAAAAGATGGTCAGTTTCCCGCGCGTGGAATGGGGAGTTTTTTGAGCAGCCGTCAATTGCAATCCAGGGTCGTGCCGATTTTCTTCAGTCACGACCTTATCATACTCAAATCCTCCGGCGATTCAGCAAATTTCGGTGAAGAGGAACGCTCGCGGCATTGCGAAAGGAGTGGTCATAAAGAAAACGAGCAACGGAAAGCCATGCCTGATCAAGGCGTCCGTGGCTCGCCTAAAAATCTCCCTGAGCCGACTGATTACGGGGACGCAAGACGATAGAAGCGTTGGCTGTAATTGGTGGCAGAGGTATCGGTAAACTGGATGGAGAGACTGGAGCTTACAAAGTTTGTGAGATCAAGCCGCTGCACGAGATCGGTTGAGGCCTGCACCCGGTAACTCGCTCCCGGCTCAAGACGCAGGTTCATCCGGGCCGTTCCATCGGGCAGTTGTTTGGAGCTGTTGAAGGCCATTTGCGTGGCTCGGGCATTGTGTTTACGATCGCGCCGGAACATCGAAGAGACGCTGGTGGCCGGCCCGTTCGTTTCATAAATGGCAAAGAGCTTCTGTCCTGCCACCAAATAGATTGTCCCGTTCGGGGCGATGGTGGGTGAAGCGAATAACTTTCCTTGAGCATCGAAGACTCATTTGTTGGTTTGATCAGGCGTGATGGCATACAGCGAAGTGTCATTGTACGCGGCAGTATAGATCGTGCCATCAGCCGCAACAGCCGGAGAGGAGGAAATACCAGTCGGAGCAGTGGCCAGCCACACGCATGGTAGCTATTCCAAGGGTTGAGTTATAAGGTCAAAATTGCGACTGTTTTCAAAAGATGTCAAACCGGAATCTAAACAGCTTGTGAGTGACAATTTTAAGTTTTGTGCGTGAACGAGGGAGCGACTATTGGGTTATGGCGGGCCCGGCATTCGCCTGGTTCACGAACTTTGGCCGACGGAGGGACCAGTAATAATTAAAGTTTTCCGGGGAGAAGCGTCGGCCTTGGACCCGGTAAACCACCCAGCCCTGATTAACGAGTGATTTGATTTCATCGTTGGCCACCACACCATAAAAATTTTGGTGGACTGTTACGGTTTTGTAATCCATCGGCACATCCAACTTGGAAGAGCTGGCACAACCGGAGGAGAACAGAGCAACGGCGAGGAAAAATAGCACAGATACACGTGTGAGATAATGCATGACCGCGGAAGACTGCCACAGTCGTGATCGCGGCGTCAAGAGAGAGATCGTCTCCTAATTTTGTACAGAATTAGTTCTACCGGAAGCACGTGAGTTACAAATTTGCAAAAAACAGCTATGGCTTAAATTGTGCTGCATAATTTGCACCATGGGGAGAGAATTCACCATGAGTAAAAATATGAGAAAATTTTGGCCTGCTGGTGGCAACATAATGGTGGTTCTTCGGTGTTTAAAAATTTCGATGGCAATGACAGTTGTTTGCTGGGGAGTTACCAACTCCGTAGGCGCAACGACCAGTTCCGAATCCATTTTAAGTGGCCTTGATTCCGGCGCAATCATCGCGAAGGAGCCAACCAACCGAGTTGCTTCAGTAGGGGCACCGGCCTCGTTGAGTTTGGGAGTGGCTGGACATCTTCCTATTTCTTATCAATTGCTAATTGATGGCAGCAATTTTGCAGAAGCTTTGGATACCACCAATCTGGTTTGGACAACGGGTGGCGACGCGACGTGGTTCGCTCAAGGAACAAACAGTTACGACGGAGTGGCGGCGGCCAGCAGCGGGCCGATCAGCACTAATCAACAATCTACCCTTCAAACGACGGTAACAGGGCCAGGGACTTTGAGTTTTTGGTGGAATGCCTCCGAAAGCTTTTTCAATGCTTATGTCTTTTATGTTAACGGCATACAACAGGCGAGTTTTTTCGGAAGTTCGGGCTGGCAGCAGAAAACCATTTATCTTGGAGCCGGTTCCCAGACGCTGCTTTGGAAATATATAAATGCCGGCCTTTCGACGGGTCAGGACTCCGGCACTCTTGACCAGGTGGCTTTCACGCCCGGAATCACTCTGCCGACCTTCACTACTTCGCCAACCAATCAAACCTTATCCGCAGGTGCAACGGCAAACTTCGCTGCCGAGGCGATTGGCACTCCGCCGCTTATCTACCAATGGCAATTCAATGGGGCCGGTATTACTGGCGCAACCAACTCCAGTTTCTGTCTGACAAATGTGCAAGCATCCGATGCAGGTAATTACGCCCTAGTCGTCACGAATGCATACGGAAAGACGAACAGTTCAAATGTGGTCCTAACCATAAATAATTCAGCACCAGTAATCACAGCACAGCCAGTAAGCCAGGCCATGGCGAGCCGGGGAAAAGCGAGTTTTCAAGTTCTTGTGCAAGGATCAGAACCGCTATTTTATCAATGGTTGTTTAACGGGATAAATATCCTGGGAGCGACGAATCCAGTTTTGAGCCTCGCAAATTTGCAAATGGGAAATGCCGGCACGTATCAACTGATAATTAGCAACAGCTATGGATCGGTTTACTCTTCCAACGCCACACTGACGGTTGGGGCTACAGCCGTGCTTGCGTGGGGATATAACGGTTTCGGTCAGACAAATATTCCAGTCCAACTGACGAATGTGACAGCCATCGCCGCAGGAGGTTATCATAATCTCGCACTTACGGGCGACGGAAGTGTGATTGGTTGGGGTAGAAACTTGGAAGGACAGATTAACGTCCCTTCAAGCCTGACAAACGCCGTCGCAATATGTGGCGGAGAATATCACAGCATGGCGCTCCGCCGTGATGGCAGCGTGTGCTGCTGGGGTTGGAACCAGTATGGGCAAACCAATACGCCGATTGGATTGAGCAACGTCACTCAAATAGCCGCAGGTTTCGAACATAGCCTTGCTCTTAAAAAGGATGGGACAGTGATAGCGTGGGGGTACAATCAATTTGGCCAAACGAATATTCCCTCCGGATTGAGCAATGTAGTGGCCATTGCTGGAGGCGGCCTTCACAGTCTGGCTCTTAAAAGTGATGGAACTGTGGTAGCATGGGGGTATAATCAATTTAGCCAGACAAACGTTCCTCCTCAACTGAGCAACGTAGTGGCCATCGCCGGCGGGGAGAATCACAGTCTCGCGATCCAGAGTGATGGAACAGTGGTAATTTGGGGAGATAATCAACTCGAGCAGACCAACGTACCGCCAGGGATCTTGAATGCCGTTGCAATTGCAGGCGGTGAATCACACAGCATGGTACTTCAAGCAACTGGCTCGGTGGTCGTTTGGAAATACAATTATTTCGGTCAAACAAATATTCCAGTTGTTCTCACCAACGCGACAGCCATTGCCAGTGGTTTACAACACTGCTTAGCTCTCGTTAATGACGGTTCACCTTCCATTACTCGACAGCCATTAAATGTCTCAGCAGCCGGCGGAGCGGACGTGACGCTAAGCACCGGTGTGACTGGTCTGGGACCGCTTTCCTATCAATGGCAATTGAATGGAACCAATATTGCCGGGGCAACGAATCCTTCTCTGAGCATTCCGAATGTGGCGGTGGGAAACCAGGGCTCATATAGCGTGGTGGTGAGCAACATGTATGGCTCGGTGACGAGCAGCAATGCCGCTCTGACAGTACTTCCCCTGCCCTCGCCTTTGCTGTTCCGGACGGGACCGCAGTATCTGCAACTGACATCCGACGGATTTAAACTTCAAGTTACCGGAGCCACGGGTCCCGTGATCATTTACAGTTCCACAAATCTTCTAAATTGGCAGCCGGTCTGCACGAACTCGCCGACGAGTGGGACGGTGCAGTACATCGATTCAGCAGCGACGAATTCGGGGCTGAGGTTCTATCGGGCGGTGCAGCAGTGAGCGGCATCAGATTGAAAAGAACTTTTTCTTGATTTTACTCAATGGTCTTTCATCGGCCACTTTGATGATGCGTATCGCATTGCCAATCTTGCAGGCTTGCGCCAAACTGGAAAGATGAGGATTAAAACAATGTCATGGTTGTTTTCAATTTGCCTTTTGACCAGGGCAAGTTTTGGCGGAGAAGCCATTGCATCTTTTGCGAAACAATCACTTGGCATCGACCTTGCCTCAATTCCATTCGGGTCGGCCGAGCCAAACAACAGTAAGTGGGGTTATGTGGGCGCTCCCCAGTCTACGGATTTTTTGAAAACCGCAACCAATGTAGCATGGATGACCAATGCGGTTTCGGTGAAGTATAAGCAGGATCATAGTAATCGCATCCTGCGTTACGGATTCCGCGAGGGAAAGCTGGTTGTCATCAGGATTTCCATCAATTCATTTATGCCTCCCTCTGAAAATGGATTTGAGAACATTGTTTCAGAGCGGCGCAAGGAGTTGGCGAAAATTCAGGAAGAATTGAGCAAGGCCAGTACCAATCATCGGTTGAGTTTTGATGATGGGAGCTTTCAGACACGTTACGGAGCGATGTGCGCGCCCATTCCGGAATCGCTGTTTTTGATTGAGTTGGAGATTGGGCCTTCGGTGGCGAAAAAGGGGGCGTGATTCGTATTTTTACTCACCTACGACGCGTAAAATGCTCGAAGAAGAACTACAATCACTGCGCTCTGCATTCAAGGGACGCATGAAACCGGAAAGATGGGTGCGCGATCATTTGCATCCTGTAGACCGGTTGGATGCTGAGGATTTCGTCCGTGACATAGAGGCTGGTGAAGATCGTGCTCTGCTTTTCCAAAGTGCGATTCCCTATTTCGCAATGCTTACTGACGAGGCGCGGGTGTTTCTTTTGCCGGATTATTTGGGCACAATTGCAAAGTATGAGCACGTCGTTTCTGATGTAGCGATCGAACTGGAGCCTGAGAGAAGCAAGTCGCTTCTCGGCTCACTCACTCCGGCGGAGCGAGCGGCTTTACTGCGGTTTATTCGAGCTCTTGCTGAAACAGAAAAAATGCAATTCTATTTGGAGGAGTTACGCGAACTGGAACAGATGGTAGAAGCATCTCGAAAGTGATCCTGTTACGAGAGTAAACGTGCCTGACGGTTGGATGGTAATCGCGGGCGGCGTACTTGGAGCAAGTGCTGGATCTTTTGACGAAAGGGGTGATTGCGCATGTGTTGCTCGAACAGGAGTTTGAGTTGCTTCAGCGACATCAGGATGTTGTCGTCGTCATGGGGAGCGAGCGTGTGAGTAATGATGGGAGCGTGGTTTTGCGGAGGCGATTCACGAATTTGTGGCGGGTTGAAGAGGGTGCGTGGCGGGTGATAGTCGCTTTTATGAGGGAGAGCAGTGATCCAGCTTACGTTGGGATGCTACGCCTCAAACGATGCCTCGCGGTGGGATTGGATTGAGGGTCGCGTACGCGGACAGGCTCAATGGGCTGGGAGAGTCGCCGACGAGGTCAGAATTCCGGCGGAGCGTCATTCCACCAAGTTATTGATTGCTGGCGCGAAGAATTGGCTCGCGGAGCAAATAAGCAGACGCAAGCTCGTCGTGGCGGCTTTCAATGTCCCAAATGCATGAAGAAGAAACACCCACATGCTGTGCAACCTCAGCATGCGAAAGCCCAGCACGTTCTCGAAAGTGCTGGAAGTGCGACGCTGGTGAGGCCAGGGACTTGTTAGGAGGCATGGTTTGATTGCAAATAACGTCCGATGCACTGATTCTTAAAATGTAAGTGCCGCAATGACAGGTAAACTATCGAGCCACCAAAACAAATTATGACCGCTAAATTGACCGCGAAGCTGCTTGAGCCGATGCCAAAGTAATAGCCATAAACGGCCAGCAATGGGCACGACAGACAAATGAGGATGATAAGAAACGAAGTATGACGCTGCCGATACTGTGCGTCCTCACGAAGCAACAGATTGTGGGTGGCTTGCCATCTGGCCAGGCGTTCGCGTTTCGGATAGCGTTCGAGGCCGGGTGTCGAGAAATAAGTTCGTAGTTTCATATTTGCTTGTGGAGGAATGCCGCCTGACAATTAAAGCACAACTGACAGTTCCTGTGTTAAAGTGGTGCTACCTGCCATCAAAGACGTTCGGGTATTTGCTATATTTGGCAACCCATCCATTGTCACCAAAGAGTTCCCCCTGTAAGCCGTCGCTTTCCGCGGCAATGTTGACGCCATCGACCGTAACCTCAATGCCTAACTTCCTATCGTGTGCCTCTTGAAGCGCGAACAAGAAGTCGTGTGTGGTGGCATGAATTGAATCTGCAATGCACTCTAGAAGGAGCTTCTTTGTTTCCACGGCCAATGACATGATGTCTCGCTGCAATTCTTGAAGGGCCGGCGTTTTGTACGCGCCCTTCTGCATTCTTAAATGCCTCTCGATGGCACGATCGTGGAGGTTCTGGGTGATGAATTCTCCAAAGTGGTCCAATGGCTTCATGTCGGGGTTATTTTAAGCAAGAAGATCGGGGAGGAGAAGAAGGAAATTACCATAGATGGTGGCGGCGTGTTTCCGATGGTGAAGTCGGGAATTCCAGCGAAGACGAAGAATGAGTCTCGTCACCTCGTCTCCAACCTTTGGAACGATGGCTGGCGCGAGGGATGGAGTCGTAGGGCGCGTGCGCGAGTGGGCATCAGGGGCGCAACTTCATCGTAAGCCGGTTAGGAAACCGGCGCTCCGGGTGGAAGTCAAATTACTTGAGCCTGGCGTCCAGGTTGGCGAAGAGGGATTTCAGGGTGTAGGAATCGCCGGAAAGGTGGCGGTATTCGCCTTTGATGGCTTGGGCGATCATGTCGGCGGTGTCTTTTTCACCGGCGCACTTAAGTTGAAGGCTGGCGATCACGGCGTCTTCGGGAAATTGGGTAACGGCCTTTTTGAGTTCGGGGGAATTCAGGTTTATTTTTTTGTCGGCCAGGAGTCCGGCGAGATAACTGCCGGCGAAGCGTTTGTCACCGTACCTTTCCCAGCCGTATTGATCGTATTCAGCGAGTTTCTCTGAGGAGTTGCCGATGGTCAGAAATGACAGGGCGTTCAAGGCTTCGACATCGCCGGCTTTTGATTTGGCGCGTTCAAGCAGGGATTTTCCGAAACGATCGAGGAGTTGTTGCCTGGATTCCATGTGCCGATCCAGGACAAAGGAGATCAGCGCGGAGGCGATTTGGCTGTCGGCAGGCAGGCGACCGTTGTCGCCGATGATCAGACCGGCGTCGGATAATTTTTGTTTGATGCGGGCAGTCGTTGGCTCTGTGGTTTTTAAATCCATGTAGCATTTGAGATCCTTGAGGCGCATATCTTTGGGGCCGAGCTTTTTTTCAGCGAGCTGCATGTCCTGTCGCGCGGCTTCCTGATCTGCTTCGGTATTCCACCAGTCGTGATCCATGTTCAAATCGAGAAAGAGGAGCTTCTCAATCAAATTGGTCTGACCGGCCTTGACCTTGGAAATCAGATCGGCACGGCGCATGAGTGGAGAAAGGTCGCCGTAGATTTCAAAGATGGCCATGTCAATGGCAACATGGTTGCCGCCATGGTTGGCTGCCTGCCAGGCTTTTACCGCCTCTCTGTATTCGCCAGTGCGAACGAGGCAATCGGCCAGGAGCGCGTTGCATTTCTCGTCTGCCGGTTCGAGCTTCAGGTAGGATCGATATAGCTGAACGGCGTCGGAGTTTTTTCCGGCCCGGTGTTGTTCCATGGCCCATTCGAGAATCGTGAGTTTGTCATCGGGATGGGCATCGAAGGCCACTTTGTGAAGCCGATAGGAGGCTGCGGTATCCACCTGGAACATTTGATTCGCAATCAGAAAAGCCATGGCTGGATTTTTTGAATCGTCAGCGAGTTTGAGCATCATTTGATTGGCGCGCAAAACGTCCCCCTTCATGCCCACATCCGAGATGCGTTCGAATTCCGATGCATTCTTTTCGTTCAGGGAAAGGACTTCACGATAGAAATCGGAATCGCCCCCGAATGCCAACCCCGGTGCCAGAAGAAGAAATGCCAATAACCCTTTAATCATGGAGCATGGAATGAGCAGGTGTTGTTCCAATTTCGAGGAAATTTCTGCGAAGAGGAGAGCAAGTTTCACAGGGATACTTGTAATACAAGATTCTACTAGTAAGTATGTTACAGGATATTTACATTAATCTATATTATTTCGATTGCTTTACTAGAGATTCTCGCTATGGTTGTTTTCATTGGATGGATCGAGGCCGCTTATTGGCGAGATCGGATGATCGTCGATCCAATCATCGGGCCAACCGTGTCAACGGAGGCAAGGAGAGTTTAAAAACGTTTGCTGATTCCGACCGAAACAACGGAGGAACCCGCTAAAGCCGGAATTGAATCGTCCGGCAAAGGAAAGGGTTGTTCCAAATGAAAGTTTATTGCTTGGGTGATGATGCGGTTTTAGGAAATCAAAAATCCAAACGGGTCCCCACACTGGCGGCGTTTACGTTGATCGAGTTGTTGGTGGTGATTGCGATCATTGCGATTTTGGCTGGGCTGTTGTTGCCGGCGTTGGCCAAGGCGAAGGAATCGGCGAAGCAGACGGGTTGTTTGAATAATGTGCGCCAGATTGGTTTGGCTTACATGATGTTTTTGTCTGATAATGAGGATCATTTTCCCGCTTACGTGACGGAGCGAACGGCTCCAGCGGGCACACCGGACACAGCTGATGCGCGGGCGCCTTACTCGTATCGGCAGCAGTTGATTCCTTATATCAGTGCGTCAACGAACGTGTTCAAATGTCCGACTGGTCCACAATGGGGAGATCCGCAGGCAGGTGCGTGGTTTACGACGGATTATGGCAACAACCATAATGAATCGAATTTGGCGGGAGCATCGCAACAGGCATGGTTCCTGGCGAACCCGGATTTTGGATTCAACGAGAAGGTAAGCGCGGCCACCCTGCCCCGCCCGTCGCAATTCATTATGCTGGGTGATGCAGGAAGATCGGACGGCACGGCATCGCGTGGCGGGATGTATCCGCAGCCGTGGGCATTTGATGTAGCGTCGCAGGCACGGATGTTGGGGCGGCATCGGAAAGGTTATGCGAACATCACGTATGCGGATGGGCATGCGCAGGGAATGAATACGAACAAGACGTGGAGGTCGTATCAGGATAATGACTGGCGGCGGTACCAGGATACGACGGATTTGAATGTGAATTAATGGGCTAACAAAGGTTAACCACGAATGGACACGAATTTTTCACGAATGGGAGGGAGAGCGATGGAATCTCAGTTCAATCGCGGTCGCGTGAGCGGATGAGTGGCTGGATTAGCTTGGATTGCACCCTCGGAGGCGCGGGACAAAGCGTCACACGCGTGATGCCGGTTATGTATCCGTGTCTTGTCAATAATTCAGAAATACGCGATAGATTCTCTTTTGGATGCCCGTTATCGCTGTGGGGTCGACAACAGACAGAATGGTGCCATCTCCCACAACGGGTGTGGTCAGTGTGTTCCAAGTCGCCATGTCATCCGAATATTTTACGATGTAGGACTTGCCTTGCGTGGATTGCCAGGTAACAACCGGGTGCCCGTCCACCTGGAGGCTCACGTTCTTGATGGCGAGATATGAGTTTGCATTGAGCGGGTCGGTTCCTGCCCAGAATTCAGATGTGTTGCTCATGCCGTCGTGATCGGAGTCGACAATGCTGTCATCGATTCCAACAACGTAAGGGGTGGTTCCACCTTCCAAGACGTCGGGAATTCCGTCCCGGTCCATATCGACAGAGATTTTGCGGATGGAATGATTGGCGGCATCGGCAGCATAAATGTTACCAGCTGAATCGACGGTGACAGCACCAAGTTGGTTAAAAGCGGCGAACAGCCCGGAGCCATTGCGGAGTCCGAGATCCCCCGCCCCTGCGAGCGTAGTCACACGGCCGTCCGAATGTATTTTTCGAATGCGGGTCCAATCGCTGACGATGATGCTTCCATCGGAGGCAGTGGCCAGAGCCTTGGGGCGCTGAAATCGCGCAAGCAGGCGCGGTCCATCCATGTAGCCGGAGAGATCACCAGCATAGAGTTCGTAACCACCGGTGGAAGAGAATCTGAGTACGCGCCCCAAAACAGCACTCGCAGTTGTGTTCATCGAACCGAAAAGAGTTCCGTCCAATCCCAACGTCAGGCCCATTTGATCAGACCAACTCGGGGGACAGCAAACGCCCGGACCAGCAAAGTTAGTGAAGGTTCCATCGGAGTTCACTTGAAAGATGTTAAAGGATGCACTGACATACATGGTGCCATTGGTCGCCAATGCCAATTGCCAGAGTGCAGGACCTTGCTGGGACGGATCCGAAAAGGTTGTCAACGTTGTGACCAGTCCATCAGGCGTGACCTTTCGGATCAAGCTGTTTCCCGAGTCCGCAACGTAGAGATTGTTGGAGGAATCCAGAGCGATGCCAGTAGGCGCGAGGAATGAGGCGTTGGTTCCCACACCATCGTGTGTTCCGGCAACACCAGAACCTGCGAAGGTGGTTACCACTCCATTCGTGGAAATTTTACGGATGACATTGTTGCCGGTGTCAGACACGAAGAGAGTTCCAAGACCATCCACACAAATTCCCTGGGGAGCATTGAACTGAGCTTTAAGATTGGGGCCATTCGTGAATCCCGGCACTCCAGTACCTGCATAGGTTTGAACCACGGTCGGTTCGTAATCCAAAAGAGAATAAGTTGCGGTCGCAAGTGCGCTCGGGGCATAATTTGACAACCATGCTTTCACGACCAAAGTGGAGTTTCCAGAGATGGGGAAAGGATTTGTGTAGAGCGGGGAAGTCAAATCCGGATTGCTTCCATTCGTTGAGTAACGCAATTGAGCGTCTGGAAATCCACAAGTCAGTTTAACCAGCGTGCCATTCGTGATCATCCCACTCGTCGGTGAGATCACTGGCGTTGGAACTACTGCAAGTGAATAGGTGGCCTGGACGCCATCGGAATCCGTATAACCATCACGATATGCCTGAGCAATGACTCTGGCATCACCTGGCAAAGTCAGCGGACTAGTATAGAGCAACGACTGAGAATTCGGCGAAGTCCCATCGAGAGTGTAGTGAATCACGGCATTCGAGGTGAGTGTCGTGATAGTCAAAGGAGTTCCATTAGTAATAGCACCACTGGCAACCGAGAATACCGGGGTTGCCACTTTGAAGGTGAAGGTCGCAGCGGTGACCCCGCTGGGAGTGAAACCGTCACGATAAGCACGCGCTTTAAGTGTCATCGTGGCAGCAACCTGAATGCCTGAGCCTGAAGGGACGGCGAGATCATATTCCGTGGGGTCGCGGCCATCGGTAGTATAATGAATCAAAGTTCCGAGCGTGGGAGAAGTCAGCACGACCGATCTGTCGTTGGTGAATGAACCGCCGGATGGAGAAATCGTCGGAGCGGTCACAGCGAAATTGTCCGAGATTTTATAAATTTTGCCACCCGTGTAATCCGCAACATAGAGGTTGGCATCATCATCTTCGCCAAACGTGCTGATGGCATATGGAGTCCGGATGATTTCTGCAGCCAACCAACCGGTTCCAGCCTGTTGCAGGGCGGAAATCCTCCCGGAGATGAAGTCACCATGGAAATATTTGCCATACATGCGCGGTTGACCGAAGCCACGGAAAACATAGCCGCCGATGACACATGCTCCCACGCTGCGGGGATATGAGGTAATGGGCGGAGTCAGGGAAGCTGGATCTACATTCCCTATGTAGAGATACGGGCGTGGGCCTTCCATGAGCCGCCAACCGTAGTTTTTTCCTCCTGAGGAACCTGCTGGTTCGTAATCGATCTCCTCCCAACTGCTTTCCCCCACATCACCAATAAAGAAATCACCGCTGCCTCGATCAAACGAGAATCTCCATGGATTTCGCAAACCGAGGGCCCAGATTTCGGGGGCATAATTCGTATTCGCGACGAAAGGATTGCTGGCGGGTACGGCGTAAGGAGAGACTCCGCTTTCCACATCGATACGCAACAACTTGCCCAGTAGAGAGGCGGGATTCTGGGCGTTGTTGTACGGATCCGCGCTAAACCCAGACCCACCATCGCCCATGCCTATATAAAGATAACCATCAGGGCCAAAGGCGATTTGCCCACCTTTATGGTTGTCGAAAGGTTGAGGAATTACCAGGAGCACCTCTTCAGTATTCGTGTCCGCAACGTTGGCGTTAGTTGATGAAAGAGTGAATCTGGAAATGACTGTGGCACTGTCCAACTTCCTGGTATAATCCACGTAGAAATGCTTGTTGGTGGCAAATCCCGGAGGAAATGCCAAACCCAGGAGACCTTTTTCAATGGCGACGGCCAGCCGGTCCGTTACGTCGAGAAACGGTTGGGACAGGAGATTGCTGGCTTGAATGATCTGGATCAATCCCCCCTGCTCCACGACGAAGATCCGGCCGGTGCCATCACCCGCGTGAGTAATACAGGTCGGTGCGGGGATACTGTTGGTAACGACGGGAGTGAAGCCGAAAGACGGCCAGTCGATCTGCCCCGGATAGGGATCGCCGACAGAAAGGACGGCAGCTGAACTCGTGGCAAAGCCGAGGGCATTGGAGAGAGTGACATAATAGGAACCAGCGTCACCTGCAACGGGATAATAAAATGACAGCGTCAGGTTGGTAGCACCGTCAACAGGATCACCATTATGCCACCATTGAACTGACATCGGAGCGCTGCCGTAAGCAAGCACCCGAAGCGCGACGGGATAATCAGGCGCGAACGACTGTGAAACGGGCTGTTGATAAATGACAGGAGGAGAATCAGAAACCGACAGGGTATCCACCAGATTGGTAACCATTCCGAACGCGTTGCTCACGACGATTGAGTATTGGCCTACATCTCCAGTCTGGATGTTGCTTAACACCAAGCTGACATTGGTGGCACCGGCGATGTTCGTGCCTTGAAACTGCCATTGGTAAAAAAGGGGCTGATTTCCAGAAGCCGCCATTTGAAAGATCCAGTTGGTACCAGCGGTCAGAGTCCAGGTGGTCGGAGGAGTCGTCACACTGGGAGGATAGTTGACCGTAAGTGTGGCCTGAGCACTTGTGGCAGTGCCGTAAGCATTGATTACCTTCGCCTGAAAGGCGCCTTGATTTGCGCTGGTGACGTTGATCAGAGTCAGGGCGGAATTTGTGGCGTCGGTGATTGGCACACCCTTAAAAAGCCATTGATAAGAGAACGGTTCCGAACCGGTGGCAGCCACCTGGAAGGTCACATTGGCACCAGCCACCACGGAACGGTTGGTGATGTTGGCAACGATTGTCGGCGGGACTGGATTTACAGTGACGGAAGCTGAAGCGCTGAGGAGAGTGCCACCCGAGTTCGACAGGAGAACGGAATAACTGCCGGTGTCCGCTGCCTGGAGATTAGTGAAGGAAATAGAGCTATTGCTTGCGTTGAGAAGGTTCGTTCCGTTCTTGCGCCACTGGTAGCTGAGCGGAGTACTGCCAAATGCCTTCACACTGAGAGAATTGCTTTTGCTGGCTGTGAGGGTGAATCCGACGGGTTGTGTGATGATTACCGGCTGAAGAGTCACGGCGGCGGCACTGTCGGTTCCGGCTGCAATGCCAACGATGTTCGTCTGCTGGGCTGGAAGATTCAGAACACCGCTGGTATTGGTCCCCCAACCAACCAGAGTGTGATTGGAGAGCAGTGCCAGGCTGTAGTTCTGGCCAGCGGCAATGGCAATGACATTGGTGAGAGCCGCCGGAGGAGTTCCGGCAGTTTGGAATCCCCAGGATACGACCGTGCCATCGTTCTTCAGTGCTAAGTTGTGCAAATTGCCAGCAGCGATGGCAAATTACATTTGATAAAGTTTGGCAGGGACATTGGTTTGTCCAAAAAGATTTGAGCCCCAAGCTACGACGGTTCCATCATTTCGCAGGGCAAGGTTATGGTTTTGACCCGAGGCAATTGCGACGGCATTGCTCAAGCTGGCAAGTCCTCCCACGCTGCCCCATCCTCGTACGGTTCCATCCGCAAGTAGGGCGAGGCCATGACCAAAACTTGCAGATACGGCAATAACATTGGTTAAACCGGGAGGAATCGATGACTCTCCCCCCAGGTTTCTGCCCCAGGAAACTGCTGTGCCGTCCGCGCGAACCGCAAGGCTGAAATATGGCCCAGCAGCAATTCCGACAGCGTTGGTCAGATTGGCGGGGGGAGTAGCCTGTCCGTATTGATTAGCACCCCACCCCGCAACGGTCCCATTGTTCAGAAGGGCAAGACCATGGGCTGTTCCTGATCCTCCTGCGCCATGCGTAAAAACAGCGACAGCGTTCGTGATGGCGTTTGTAGCAGAGAGTGTCCCCCAGCTTATGACGGAGGCGGGTTGCGCGACGAAGGGCAATGCCCATGCGGCAAGGAACAAAACACAGAAGAACCGATATAGTTTCATGATATTCAAAGCTCGTCCGATCAGTTTTCCCTGGGGTTTTACCAACTGTAATCGCCACACCCTCCCATGAAAATTGTCAGGTCCAAGTGCCGACGAAGGTAGATTATTCAAACGCGGGTGGCAATCATTTGCTGCGCAAAGGAGATTGTGAGTCGCGTGCGCTGATTAGCGGGTCGGAGATTGGTTGGATGAAGCAGAAAGAAAAGCAATGGTTAACCACGAATGAACACAAATTTCCAAGAATGGATGGTGATGTTCAAAGTCACCGTGTGGTTGGGAACGGCGCGCCTGGTCAGGAGGACGGTTCAGAGAGAAGCGAAACTGTCTCCAAAGTCTGCCCTGCGGCCGTGCCTCGCACCACGTCTGCTTTCTGCATCTGTGACGTAAAGAAATTCAGAATCTTGTCGTCGGCCGCCAGTTTACGCCAATGGTCTACAAAAAGTGCCGCGGGCATTTCGCTGACGATTGTGATGAGCAACACGCTGGTATCCGGCGAACTGCACATCCGCTGAACTTTGAACTTCTCGACAACCTGCTTAACAAATGAATCGGCATTTTGTGGGTCGGGAATGTTCAAGCCCATAACAATAGCTGTGACTGGGCCATTGGGTGACTGGAAAGCCATCGTTTTTAAGTTGGCGATCGTGTTCGATGCCGGAGGTTTTGGAGATCCAAAAATTCTATTTAGCATAACCAATAGCGTGGTTTGTGATGACTTCGCCCAGGACGATGTTGTGATCGGCAGGCCAAATCAAGTGTTTATT
Source organism: Pedosphaera parvula Ellin514 (assembly GCF_000172555.1). Lineage (NCBI taxonomy): Bacteria > Pseudomonadati > Verrucomicrobiota > Pedosphaerae > Pedosphaerales > Pedosphaeraceae > Pedosphaera > Pedosphaera parvula. The sequence continues at coordinate 26 of NZ_ABOX02000021.1, read as the reverse complement.
GGGATGAGGTCGGGTCATGTTACGGA